>JADZFZ010000802.1 GCA_020854145.1 Deltaproteobacteria bacterium
AATTGCGCTCGACGAATCTGGTCGGGGCGAGAGGATTTGAACCTCCGACTCCACGGTCCCGAACCGTGTGCGCTACCAGGCTGCGCTACGCCCCGAAGAGCCCGCGTTTTGAAGCCCGAAGCCCTCGAAGTCAAGGCACGGGGCGTTGGCTTGCGCGCTCGGGTCGCCCGAGCGAAGGTGCGCCTCCATGGGTCTTCGGCACGGCTCCGAACAGGCGTCGGGCGCGGCGGCAAGCCACGCTCCGGTCACGGCTCCGGCACCTTCTCCCCTCGGCGCGGCTCCACCTCGTTGGGATCTCGCGCCGCTGTACGCTGGTTGCGACGACCCGCGCATCGACGCCGACCTCGCGGCGATTCGTAGGGAGGCGAAGGCACTCGGCGACCGCTGCCGCGGGAAGGTCGCGTCGTTCGGGAGCACGGAGCTCGCCTCGTCGTTCCGCACGCTCGAAGGCCTCTACCAGCGGATGTACAGGCCGAGCGCCTACGCCATGCTCGAGTTCGCGACGCGCACGGACGACGACCGCGCGAAGGCGCTCCGCGCGCGCGTGTCCGAGGCCGTGACGGAGGTGGAGAACGAGCTGCGCTTCGTGGACATCGAGATCAAGCGCGCCCCCGACTCCGTCGTCGAAGCGTGGCTCGCCGACGCCGCGCTCGCGCCGTATCGGCATCACGTCCGCAAGGTCCGCAAGTTCGCGCCCCACACGTTCGGCGAACGCGAGGAGAGCCTCGTTGCGCTCAAGGATCTCACCGGGCGCATGGCGTGGAGCCAGCTCTACACGGAGGTCACGAGCGCCTACACCTTCGAGCTCGAAGCCGACGGCGAGACGCGCGCGCGCACGCTCGCGGAGGCCCGCGCGCTTCGGTCGCACTCCGATCGCAACGTGCGGCGGTCCGCGCAACGCGCCGTGCTGTCGCGTTTCGCGGACGACGAGAAGGTCCTGACCTTCTGCCTCAACGCCATCTTCCAGGACCATCGCGTCGAGACCCGCGAGCGTGGCTACGACTCGCCGATGGCCCCGACGTTCCTCGACGACGAGCTCGACGCAGCGACGGTCGAGACGCTCATGTCGTCGGTGGAGGCGGCCTACCCCATCGCTCAGCGGTACTACCGGCTCAAGGCGCGTGCGCTCGGCCTCGAAGCGGACTTCTCCACGCACGATCTGCTGGCGCCGCTGCAGCCGGTCGACAAGCGGATCGCATGGCCCGACGCGCGCCGTCTCGTCGAGCAGGCATTCGGTGAGCTCACGCCGAAGTTCTCCTCGCTCGCGGCGTCGTTCTTCGACGAGGCGCGCATCGACGCCGAGCCGCGCGCCGGCAAGCGCGACGGCGCGTTCTGCGCGAGCATGGTCCCCGGCCTGCGCCCCTTCGTGCTCGCCAACTACACCGGTCGCATCGACGACGTCTCGACCATCGCGCACGAGCTCGGTCACGCCGTGCACTTCGCGCTGGCCGGCGAGAAACAGACGTTGCTCAACTACTGGCCGACCACGCCGATGGCCGAGACCGCGAGCGTCTTCGGCGAGATGGTCCTGGTGCGCAACCTCCTGGCTCGCGAGGACTCGCCCACCGTGCGCCGCCAGATCCTCGCCTCGCGAATCGAAGACGTGATCGCGACGGTCTTGCGGCAGGTCGCCTACACCCGCTGGGAGATGAACGCGCACGCGGCGCGCGTGAAGGGTCCCGTGTCGAGCGACGACGCGTCGTCGCTCTGGTCGCGCGAGATGACGCGCCTCTACGGCGACGCGGTGAGGCAGAACGAGCTCGACCACTGGGGCTGGATCACGATCCCCCACCTCTTCCACTACCGCTTCTACTGCTACTCCTACGCGTTCGGGATGTTGCTCGTCTTCGCGCTCTACAAGCAGTGGGAGCACGAAGGCGCGTCGTTCGTCCCGCGCTACGAGCAGCTCCTATCGGCCGGCGGCAGCGACTCGCCGCACGAGCTGCTCTCCGCCGTCGGCATCGACGTCCGCGCCCGCGACTTCTGGGATCGCGGCCTCGAGGTCTTCCGCGGCCTCGTCGATCAGTTCGAGGCCACGGTCTGAAGGTCCGACCAACAACCGTTCGTGCTGAGCTGACCACCGGCTTCGCCGACCCACGTCGCACGAAACATTTGCCCCACCCGAAGGGTGGGGCTGTTTCTTCTTGGCTCGTCGAAGCACGCGATAGCGCCCCGCGACGGAGCTCGGGGCGAACGGTTGGCATTCCTTGTCGGGCACCGAGTCGTCAGGCCCGGTAGCTCTGTGGCTCGTCGTGCTCGAGCACCACGAGCGCGGCCAACCACGTCTCCGGCGTCGAGGCGAGGCGAGCGTAGCTCGCGCGGCCGAGCCGGTTGACGCTCTTCACCTTCCAGCCCTTCTCGAGGTACCAGTTGACGGCCTCGAGGCACTGCTTGTCGAAGTCGCCTTCTTGCGGCAGCGCCTGGACGCGGAGCAACACGGCTTTCTGCATGGCCCTGCGTGTTTAGCAGGTTGCCCGGTGCCCGTGCGGGTACGGAAGCGGCGTTCATCGCTTGTGCCCATCGTCGGTGAGAGGCGTACGCTCCCGGCATGTCGCACCCGTTGGAAGACGTGATTCGCAACGCTCAGCCGTTCCTGCTCGTGGGCGACTCGTCCGAGGGGCGTTTCCCGGCGCAGTCGTTCCACAACTACTCGAAGACCGGCACGCGGTTCTATTGCCTCGACCTCGGAGGGCTCACGCAGTCGCGCGGCGGCACCAAGGGCGCGAAGGTCTACACGTCCGTCGCCGACGTCCCCTCCGATCGCACGGACCTCGCGATCATCTGGGTCAGGCCGCGCTCGGCCAAGCACGCGGTCGAGATCGCCCACGAAGCAGGCGCGCGCCGCGTCTGGTTCAGCTTCCAGACGGGGCACCGCGACGCCGTCGCGCGCGCGCGCGAGCTCGGGATGGAGATCGTCGAGATCGGCCGCTGCCCCGTGCACTACATGGCCGAGCAGGTCCCCGCGTGCCGCGCGCACACGATGCTGATCAAGCTCTCGGGCAC
>JADZFZ010000803.1 GCA_020854145.1 Deltaproteobacteria bacterium
TCCGGGTGCTCCAGCTTCTCGCGGAGCAGCTCGAGCGCACGTGCGCAGTAGAGGCCGTCCTCGACGCGCTCGTCGAGCGAGTACTTGATCGAGCAGGTCGGACGCGTGGCCGGCTTGCCGTCCTCGTCGAGGGTCGTGGTGCGCTCGGTACGCCCGATCACCGCGAAGATGGGGATCGTGCCGTACTCGTAGAGGTGGTGGTACGCGGAGTCGAGCTTCACGCTGCCGAGGTTCGCGACGAAGATGCTCGCGTACATCGGGTCGGGGTGGATGAACGAGCCGGGCAGCAGGTTCCACGAGTCGAGCCAGCGGAGCAGCCCGACCGCCCAGCGCAGCACGGTCGCGGGCACGCTCAAGAAGAGCGACAGCTCCTTGTCGACGTGGCTCTTCTCGTCGCTCTTTCCGGTGCGCACGTCCGCGTAGACGAATTGCACGAGCTCTTCGAAGGTCATCGCCGGCTCGAATCGCCGCTTCAACACGACGATCGGAGCGTCGTCGCGCATCGCCTTCTTCGCGGAGTACGAGACCCAGATCCCGTCGCGTTGCCACAGGCGGCCGCCCATCACGAATCGGTTGAGCCGCGGTCGCGCGGCGATCGCCCGCACGGCCGCCCAGAGGACCACGTGGAAGACCGTCACGCGCGTGTCGGGGTGCGCGGCGTTGAACGTCTCGATGAAGCGGAGGGTCTCGCTCAGATCGATGCGCTGCTCGAAGTAGACCGCCGACTCGTTCCGCGTCGGCATGATGAACGGCATGATCCGACGCGTCGCGGGAACGTCGGTGCAACGGGTGCCGTCGGGTCGGGTGAAGAGCATCGCGTGCCGAGGGTAAACCCGGAGGCGTCCGCCGCGCGCGCGACTTGCGGCGCGCCACTTGTCTCGGAGGCCCGATGGGTCGAATCTCGACGCACTTGGCGAGGTCGAGCTCGTTGCCGCGACACCGACACGACGTGCGCATCGTCTGCCACGCGTGGCTCGCGCTGGCCTGCGCCGTCGCGGTCGGTTGCGGCGAGAGCAAGCCGGTCGCCCGCGTCGACGTCATCGTGCTCGAAGGCTCCGGCGGGCTCGGCCGGCGGCTCGACCGGATCGAGCTATCGGTGCAGACGGTCGGTGAAGGTGCGCAGCTCGCGCGCACCGCGGAGCATCGCCCGGTGTACGGGACCGACGGGATGGAGCCGTGGATCGAGCGCGTCGGCCCGATCACGCCTTCGCACATCGGACGGCTGCTCTATCGCTTCCGCGTGACCGGCTTCGCCGGCGGGGTCGAGGTGATCCGGCGCCAGCATCGCGTCGTGTTCGTCGCAGGCACGACGATGACCCTGCGCGTCCGGCTCGATGCGCGGTGCGTCCAGATGCCGTGCGAGTCCGTCGAGGACAGCACGTGCGTCGAGGGCGCCTGTGTCGACGACCTCGTGCCGGGCTGCACGTTCTTCCCGGGCGATCTGCCCGCGATCTGCGAATCGATGGATGCCTCGGTGGACGCGGCGCGAGACATGGGGCCGACCGCCGACGCCGCCGACGCCGACGCCGACGCGGCCGATGCGCGCGATGCCGCCGACGCGAGCGACGCGGGTTGTGACGGAGGGCCGTGCGGGTGCGGCGACGCGGGGCCGTGCGCCGCAGGCCGCATCTGCTGTCGCGGCGCGTGCGTCGACCCCACGAGCGACACGGCGCACTGCGGCGCGTGCGAGCGCGCGTGCGAGACGCGGCAGACGTGTCGCGCCGGCGCCTGCGCGTGCGTCGGAGGTTTCGGCGATTGTCGCGACGATCAGCCCGGGTGCGAGACGGACCTGTCGCGCACGCGCGAGCACTGCGGCGGTTGCGGCAACGGCTGCCCGATCGAGACGCCCACGTGCATCGATGGAACGTGCAGTCGGTGCGTCACCGACGCGGACTGCCCCGCCGAGTCCGCGTGGTGCGTGGAGCCGCCTGCGTGCGTCGCGGGCGAGTGTCGCGCCGCGGTCCTCGCGGGGTGGTGCGCAGTCACGGGGGAGTGTTTCGAGAACGGAGCTCTGTCGTCGAACCCGTGCTTCGTCTGCGACACGGCCGCGAGCCAGCGCGAGTGGACGCAACGCCCCGACGGGACGCCGTGCACGAGGGACGTGTGCATCGAAGCCGCGACCTGCTCGGAAGGCCGGTGCACGGGTGGCGTGCCCGCGAGCTGCGACGACGGCCTCGCGTGCACGATGGACAGCTGCGACCGCGAAGCCGGCGGATGCGTGCACGTGGGCGGCGTCGGCTCGTGCACCTTCGGCGGGCGCTGCTACGCGGAGGGCGACTGGCATCCCAGCGGGCGCTGCGAGCGCTGCTCGAGCGGCACGTGGATCGCGCAGCCCGACGGCACGACGTGCGACGACGGGCTCTGGTGCACCGACCCGGGGGTGTGCGCCGGAGGGATGTGCCCGCAGACGCTGCAGGCCGACCGGTGCCTCATCGACGGCGAGTGCTTCTGGCAAGGGCAGTGGGATCCCGACCGGGTCTGCTTCCGGCACTGCAACTCGTGGATGACGACGACGGAGTGGACGAACATCGCGAACAGCGAAGGCTGGACGTGCGGCACGGACATGGTCTGCGCGAGCCGCGTGTGCACGCCGTGCCCGCCCGGCCGGCACGACTGCACCTACCGGACCGTGTGGTGCGAGTGCGACGGGACGTGCTCAGGAGAAACCTGCATCCCGACCCCGACCGACGCAGGCACCGACGCAGAGACCGACGCGGACACCGACGGCGGGTGACGGAGCACACACGCGGGGCGAGGCCCGCTGAAGGTTCTCGTCGGACCCGAGTGAGCCCGATCAACCTTCTGTGCCGACCGTGCGCCGCACCCGAGTACATTCGCGCGCACGGAAGAGAGGGGCTCGACGATGGACAAGCTCGTGTACGCGTTCGGCGGCGGCAGCGCAGAGGGTCGCGGTGACCAGAAGCAGCTCCTCGGCGGCAAGGGCTCGGGCCTCGCCGAGATGGCCGCGCTCGGCCTGCCGGTCCCTCCCGGCTTCACGATCACGACCGAGGTCTGCCGCTACTACCACGCGAACGGGCACACCTATCCGCCGGGCTTGCAGGAGCAGATCGATCGCGCGCTCGCCGACCTCGAGCGGAAGATGGAGCGTCGCTTCGGCGACCTCGAACGGCCGCTCCTCGTGTCGGTCCGCTCCGGCGCTCCCACCTCGATGCCCGGGATGATGGACACCGTCCTCAACATCGGGCTCAACGACGCGATCGCCGCGGCCGAGGAGCGTCGCGGCGTCGAGCCGCGCTTCGTGCGCGACTGCCACCGAAGGTTGCTCTCGATGTACGGCGACGTCGTGCTCGAGGTCCCGAAGGCGGAGCTCGAGGCGCTGCTCACGGAGGCGCGCAGGAGCCAGGGCGTCGCCACGGACGCCGAGCTGTCGGCCGAGTCGCTCGCACATGTCGTGGAAGGCTCGAAGGCGCTGCTGAAGAAGCACGGCAAGCCGATGCCGTCGGATCCGAAGGCCCAGCTCGAGGGCGCGATCCGCGCCGTCTTCGAGAGCTGGCACAACGCACGTGCGATCGCGTACCGCAAGATCCACGGCCTCTCCGACGTCGTCGGCACCGCCGTCAACGTGCAGGCCATGGTCTTCGGCAACCGCGGCCCCGACTGCGCGAGCGGCGTCGCGTTCACGCGCGACCCCGCGTCGGGCGAGAAGCGCCTCTTCGGCGAGTACCTCGTCAACGCGCAGGGCGAGGACGTCGTGGCCGGCATCCGCACGCCGCGCTCGGTGCTCCCGAAGGACGCGTCGCCCGGCATGGCCGACGAGATGCCCGGCGCGTTCGAGACGCTCGTCGCCGCGTGCAAGACGCTCGAGCAGCACCGTCGCGACATGCAAGACGTCGAGTTCACCGTCGAGGGCGGCAAGCTCTACATGCTGCAGACGCGCAACGGGAAACGCGCCGGGCTCGCTTCGCTCCGCATCGCCGTCGACATGGTCGACGAAGGGCTGATCGACGCCCGCGAGGCGCTCGCGCGCGTCGAGCCCGCGCACCTCGCGCAGCTCCTGTCTCCCGTCGTCGACGCCGCACAGAAGAGCGACCTCGTGAAGCACGGCGGTCTGGTCGCGAAGGGGTTGCCCGCGGGTCCCGGAGTCGCGGCGGGCCGCATCGCGCTCGACGCCGCACGCGCCGTCGAGATGGCCAAGGACGGCGCGGTGCTGCTCGTGCGCGAAGAGACGTCCCCCGAGGACGTCGTCGGCATGTTCGCGTCCGCAGGTATCCTCACCTCGCGCGGAGGCATGACGTCGCACGCGGCGGTCGTCGCGCGCGGGATGGGCAAGCCGTGCGTCGTCGGCGCCAGCGCGCTCATCGTGGACGAGCACGCACGCGAGCTGCGCGTCGGCGGACGCGTGCTCAAGGAAGGCGACTGGCTCTCGATCGACGGCACCACCGGCGAGGTGCTCGTCGGTGCGCTCGCGCCCCATCCGTCGGAGGTCGTGCAGGCGCTCGTCGAGGCGGACCAGGCGGCCCGAACGCGCACGGTCGAGTGCTTCGAGCGCATCCTCGCGTGGTCCGACGAGCGCACCCGCATGCAGGTCTGGGCCAACGCCGACACGCCCACCGACGCGAAGGTCGCGCGGCGCTTCGGGGCGCGGGGCATCGGCCTGTGCCGCACCGAGCACATGTTCTTCGCAGACGATCGAATCCCTTGGGTCCGCCGAATGATCCTCGCGTCCGACGCCGAGGAGCGAAAGGCAGCGCTGGCAGCCCTGCTGCCGATGCAACAGAGCGACTTCGAAGGCATCCTCGAAGCCATGCACGGCCTGCCGGTCACCATCCGGCTCCTCGATCCGCCCTTGCACGAGTTCCTCCCGCACGAGGAGCACGCGGTCGACGTCATCGCGAAGCAGACCGGCGCGACCCCGGCGGCGGTGCGCGCGAAGGCAGCGGCGCTCGCCGAGCTCAACCCGATGCTGGGTCACCGAGGTTGTCGTCTCGGCCTGAGCGCGCCCGACATCTACGCGATGCAGATCGAGGCCGTCGGGCGCGCGACCGCCCGGTTGCGACGCCGGCGCGTAGACGCGAGGCCCGAGATCATGATGCCCCTCGTCGGAACGCACGCCGAGATGGTCGCGCTCCGAAAGCAGGCGACCGAGGTGCTCG
Source organism: Deltaproteobacteria bacterium (assembly GCA_020854145.1). Lineage (GTDB taxonomy): Bacteria > Myxococcota_A > Polyangia > Polyangiales > JADZFZ01 > JADZFZ01. The sequence continues at coordinate 5,115 of JADZFZ010000803.1, forward strand.
CCCGCGTCGCCGCCGAGGAAGGCATCGAGCTCGATCTGCCGATCGGCACGATGATCGAAGTGCCTCGCGCCGCGCTCGTGGCGGATCGCATCGCCGGCGTCGCCGACTTCTTCTCGTTCGGCACGAACGACCTGACGCAGATGACCTTCGGCTTCTCGCGCGACGACGTCGGCACCTTCCTCCCGCATTACCTCGAGACGAACCTGCTGCGCGACGACCCCTTCGCGTCGATCGACACCGAGGGCGTCGGTCAGCTCGTGAAGCTCGCCGCCGAACGTGGCCGCTCTGCGCGCCCGAAGCTCAAGCTCGGCGTGTGCGGCGAGCACGGCGGCGATCCGCGCTCGATCGTCTTCTTCGAGACGGTGCCGCTCGACTACGTCTCGTGCTCGCCCTACCGCGTGCCCATCGCGCGCTTGGCTGCGGCGCGCGCAGCCCTCGGGCTCGGCGCCGGCGGCGGCGACGCCTAGCCGAGCGCCGTCGTCACGGACAGGTCACGCAGTTGCCGCAGGCGTCGAAGCTCGGATCGTCGTCGCACGTCGGGAGCCTGCACGTCGGGTCGCCGAAGCAGCCGGCGCCGCCGCAGTCCTGACAACAGATCGCGCCGCTCTCGCATCGCGCGACCCCCGTGCACGTCTCGCCGACGCGGCGCTCGTGACACCGCGCGCCGTCCATGCACCCGCGCGCCTCGTCGAAGATGCGTCCGGGGCCACAATCGCAGGCGTCCGCCGCGCACGCGGCGGCGCACGGGACGCCGCACTCCGTGTCGCAGCAGATGGATGCCCACGTCCCGCCCGTGCCGGTGCACAGCTCCTGGCGCGTCACCGGCTCGGGGATCGGGCAGTCGCGGTCGTCGAAGCAGCCGCGGGTCGGGTCGAAGCTCCTGAACGGCCCACAGTCGCAGGCAGGACGTCCGCTCTCGCAGTCGGCGGGCGGCGCTCGCCCGCAGACGTAGTCGCCACATTCCTCGGCCCACCACATCCACGTGCCGCCGGTGCTCTCGCACTGCGCGGAGCGACAGGTCGCGTGCGCTGCGACGCACTCGGCTTCGCTCGAGAGTCCGCGGCTCGCGCAATCGGATCCTTCGCACGCGCCGCAGTCGATCGCGAAGCACGCGTCGCCGTTCCAGTACCACCGCGACGGGCCATCACACGACGCAGCGCACGGCACCGCGCGCGCATCGTCGGCGCCGCACCGAATCATGGGCGGGCCCGTGTCGACGGCTGGAGCGTCCAGCTCGACGCGCGCGTCGGGCGGGTGGGTCGCGTCGCGTGCACCATCGGCAGCGTCGAACGTGCTGCCGTCGAGCGACATCCCCACGTCGAGCCGCGCTCCCGCGTCGTCGACATCCCGGTCCACGGCGTCGCTGCATGCAGCGAGCTGAGCCGAGACGAAGAGCAAGCATGCCGATGTGCAGCGCGCGCGTCTCACGCGGTCACGTTAGCACCCGGCGCGCAGCCGATGTCGCGCCGCTCAGATGAAGTCGGGCCGGCACTCGCCCGCGATGCAGACGAGCGGCGCGCAACACTGGGTGCTCTCCGTGCACGGCGCGCACGTGCCGCCGACGCACGCGCCGGCGCTGCAGTCGAGGCAGCTCGCGCACGTGGGATCGCTCGGGGGTGGGCACTCGTCGCGCACGCGGAGCACGCTCGTGTCGTAGTGCACGGTCACCCCGGCGGAGGCCGCGAGCCTCCGCGCGAAGAGCGAGCCGAACACCTCGAGAGGACCCGAGCCCACCAGCTCGGCGCCGGGCGCGTAGAGGTTTCCCGCGAAGAACCCTTCGCCCGACAGCTCGATCGTGCCGCGTCCACCGACGTAGAGGCGCGCACGTGCCGCGCTTCGTTCCGAGCCGAGCCGCAGGTCGCCCGTGACGGCGAGGTTGCCCTCCACGAACAGATCGAGCTCGGCCGAATCGGCGATGTCCACGATCAGCGTGCCGTCGATGTGCACGTCGCCACCGACGAACAGCGCGACCCGGCCACGCACCACGATCGTCACGTCACCCGCTCCGGCGAGGCGCGACAGGTAGAACCGACCGCACGGCAGCTCGAGGCGCTCGTTGCCGGCGTAGTCGGCGAAACGCCCTGGATCCAGGCCGATCGTCGCGTCGTCGTGCGCCGTCCGGTGTCGCCCGACGAAGGCACCGACGTCGACGACGTCGCTCGCGCCGCACCCGCACGGAGGTGCGACCACGACGGGCGCCTCCGCGCTCGCGGCGACATCGCGCTCGCCGCGAACGCTGATCTCCGTGCCCGCAGGCACCGTCATCGTGCCGCCCACCACGAGCTCCCCCACCGCGAGACGACCGCCGACGTACGCGTCGTGGTCGACCTCGAGACGCGCCTCGCCCGAGATGGGGCCCGCCACGTGGAGCTCTCCGCCGACATCGAGGTCCGCCGCTGCGCCCAGCATCACGCCGCCCGGTCCCGCCACCCACAACGAGCCGCCGATCGTCAGCGGTGCGCTCGCAGCAAGCTCGGCGTTGGTGCCGACACCACCGCCCGTGCCGCCCGCCGTGTACGGCCCGCGGGAGCCGTCGAACGA
>JADZFZ010000804.1 GCA_020854145.1 Deltaproteobacteria bacterium
CGACTTCGCCGTCGCCCGCTGGCCGCGGGCTCGGGCTCACTCGGAATTCACGCCCGTCGCTGGCGCTCGGGCGTGTTGCGACTTCGCCGTCGCCCGCTGGCCGCGGGCTCGGGCTCACTCGGAATTCGCGGGCCTTGAGACGACGAATTGGTATGCGTCCATCGTCCATCGCCGCGGTGCTCCTGGCCCAGAGTGCAATCCTCGCGTGTGGCGACGGGCGTCCGACCGAAGGCCAGCCTCCTTCGCGGACCGCGACCAAAGCGGCGGCCACGAAGCGAGCGACTCCCGAGGTCCCCGACGTGCCGACGGGTACGGTCGTCGGGACGGTTCGCGTGCGCGGGGACGTACCGCCCGATCCGGCCTTCGCACGTCGGTTCGAGGGGGCGGTGCGGAGACCGGATGGTTGTCGAGCGCTGACGGACGAGGAGCGCCGCCCAGTGCATGTCGGCGCGGATGGGCGAACGGGCGACGTGCTCGTGACGGCGACGTTCTCGTCCAAGCTCCGCGTGGCTCCCCCGGTGAGGCGGAATCGGCCGATCGTGATCCGCGACTGTCGCATGACTCCGCGAATCGTGGCCGCTTCGCGGGGCGACACGCTGGTCATTCGCAACGAGGACGAATACCCGTTCGTCCCGCGCGTGAATCCCATCGCGATGGGATTCATGCAGGCGCTGATGCAGGGCCAATCGCGACGCATCGAGCTCGACCGAGGCGGCGTGTTCGAGGCCGACTGCGGATTCGGCGCGGCGTGCGGAGTGAGCTCCGTCGTCGTGCTCTACCACGGGATACACGCGACGACCGACCGGGACGGACGGTTCCGGGTCGATGGCGTGCCCGCCGACGTCGACGTGGAGATGCACGCGTGGCATCCCGCGCTGCGCGAGTCGTCCCGGAGCGTCCGCGTGTCGCGTGGTGGCACCACGACGGCCGACTTCGTCCTCGAGCCCCAGCCGGTCCGCCCTCAGCCAGCCGAGCCCGATGCAGGCGGAGGTCACCCAGAAGACCAGCCCGGGACCGTCTTCTGAGCGGGTGGCGTGCTTTCGGCGTCAGCTCGAAGCGCGTACCATACGCATCGCCCGTTTCACGATTCGGAGGCTCCGTGCTCACCCCCCCGCGCCCCCATGAGGGGGGCTCGTCTTTGGAGGTCACGTTTCGCGACGTCCTGCGTGCGATGCCCATCGTGCGCCGCTACCTCCCGAGAACGCCGCTCTATCGATACGCGACACTGTCTGCGCGGCTCGGTTTCGACTGCTGGGTGAAGCACGAGAATCATCTGCCGATCGGAGCCTTCAAGGTTCGGGGCGGCGTGAACCTCTTCGCGAACCTCAGTGACCGCGCGCGCGCGCAGGGGGTGATCACCGCGACGCGCGGCAACCACGGGCAGAGCATCGCCTGGGCAGCTCGCGCGTTCGGCTCGCGCGCGGTCATCTACGTACCCGAGGGCAACAACCCCGAGAAGAACTCGGCGATGCAGGCACTTGGTGCGGAGATCGTCGTCTTCGGGCGTGACTTCGACGCGGCACGCGAGGAGGCCGAGGCGGGCGTGGAGCGGCTCGGCCTACGCTACGTGCACGTTGCGAACGAGCCATTGCTCATCGCCGGCGTGGGGACCTTCGGCGTCGAGATCGTCGAGGATCTGCCGGACGTCGACGTGATCATCGTGCCGATGGGAAGCGGAGCGGGTGCATCGGGGCTCGTGCTCGCTCTGCGCGCGATGAGACCCGATGCGCAGATCGTGGGCGTTCAAGCAGAACGCGCGCCTGCGCTGGCCAACAGCCTCAGGGCGCACGCGATCACGACGTGCCCGAGCGCCGACACCGTGGCCGACGGACTCGCCACCCGCACCGCGTACGAGCTGACGTTCTCGATCCTCGACGGAGCGTTGAGTGACGTCGTGCTCGTCAGCGAGCAGGAGATTCGCGACGGGATCCGCCTTGCGCTCGAGACGACGCACAACGTGGCCGAAGGGGCAGCGGGGGCCGCGTACGCGGCCGCGTACAAGCTCCGATCGAGATTCGCGGGTCAGCGAGTGGTCGTGGTCCACACGGGGCAGAACATCGACCGCGACACGCTCCGCTGGGTGCTGCTCGACTTCTCGGCGTGAACGCGGTCGCGCTCGCGTCGAGGCTCACGACTTCCAGTCGGCCTCGGTCGCGCTGCTCGCGCGGGCGCCCACGAGCTCGTGCATCTCGTCGACCACGCGGGCGAGCTCTTCCACGATCGCGACGGACCCGGCGGCGCGGAGCGCCGCGATGACCGCGCGGTAGTACCACAGGGTCAGATCGCGGTCGGCGGTGAAGCGATCGAACACCGCGGGCCCGATTCGTCGCAGATCGGTGACGATGCTGCGTGCGTTGTGCAGCTTGTCGGCTGCGCAGACGAGCCGGACCATCGCGGGTGCCGACTCGATGTGCGCGACGTAGGCCTCCTTGCGCGCACGCCAGGAGGCGAGGCGTGTCTCCCGGGTCGCATCGGAGGGCGCCTTGGGCACGGCGGTCGTGTCCGTCAGCGCGAGGACCATTCGTGCCACGCCATGGCCAAAGCGTGCTTCGATCGTCGCCACATCGGTCCGATGTCCTTGGTCCTCGAGGGCGTCGTGCAGCAGCGCCGCGATCACGGCGTCCTCGTCGCCGCCGTGCTCGCCGACGGTCGCGGCGACCCACAGGAGATGCGTGACGTATGGGGTGTCGGTGCCCTTGCGTCGCTGCTCGCGGTGCAGCTCGGATGCGTACGCCAGCGCATCGTCGAAACGCGGCCCGTAGCCCATGGGATTTGCTCTAACGCCATAGATGCGGCCCTGCAATCGCGGGTCGTCGACGCGCTTGACGTGGCTCGATCACGCGAATAAACGCAGTCGATTCACATGCCGCACGACCTCATGCACGAAGGGAACGCCCGAGAGCCGAGCGACACCAGCCGGTCCGATGCTGGCGCACAGCACGGTGCATCGGCAGTTCCCGAGATCGTGGCAGAGGAAGAGTCGATTCTCGGCCGAGTGCTGGCCGAGGCGGCGCGTGCACGCGGATCGTTGCGCGGCCCGACGGACTACGACTCGGAGCTCGTCTCGCTGCGCGATCAGATTGCCGAGGCGCGGCTCGAGGACGTTCCGCCCCTCGTCGAGCAGATGGAACGGCTGCAGTCGCTCGCGTCGCGACGTGCGGCGGTCGAAGCGGAGGTCATCGACCGCCGCTCTCCGTACTTTGGCCATCTGCGCCTTCGGGAAGGCGGCAAGACGAGAGACGTGCTGATCGGTCGGGCCACGTATCTCGACTCTGCGCGGAACGTGCGAATCGTCGACTGGCGAGACGCTCCCATCAGTCGCCTCTACTACCGTTACGAGGAAGGCGACGACTACGAGGAAGAGTTCGGCGGAAGGGTGCGTTCGGGCGAGGTGCTCGCTCGTCGGTCAGTCGCCATCCACGACGCGGCGCTGCGGCGTGTCGGATGCCTGCAGGGGACTTTCGTTCGCGACGACGATGGCTCCTGGCGCGTGCTGCACTCGGAGGCGCCTCGCCTGGTGGGCGGGCAGGGCATCGCCTCGCGCCCAGAGCAAACGGCGAGCGTGCGCGGCAAGCTGGGAATAGGCCGCGACGGCCAGCGACGGGTCGACAAGACCCTTCCCGAGATCGCTGCGCTCATCGACCCGCGACAGTTCGACCTCATCACACGACCCGACTCCGGGCTGGTGGTGATCCACGGCGGTGCGGGCAGCGGAAAGACGACCGTCGGGTTGCACCGCGTTGCCTACCTCTCGTTCCAGGCGCCGAATCGGTTCGCGCCCGACAAGATGATGGTCGTCGTCTTCAACGCCGCGCTCGCGTCCTACATCTCGCGCGTGTTGCCAGCGTTGGGCGTGGAGGGCGTTCCGGTACGCGTATACGCCGACTGGGCGGCAGCGCTCCGCCGCGCGCACGTGCCGGGCCTCCCGACCGAGTACAGCGACGACACGCCGGCAGCGGTCGTTCGGCTGAAGAAGCACCCGGCGTTGTTGCTCGTGCTCGAGCGATGGGTGGGCAACGAAGCGATACGGTTCGAGCGCGAGCTCGACGATGCGCTCGGCAAGGCCGCTGGCGGGGACTTGGTGCGTCGGGCCTGGCGTGCGGCGAACGGCCTTCCGTTGGAGATGCGGGCGCGGATGGTCGCGGCGTGGGCCGCGGGCGAGAAGGATGTGGACCGCATGCCGGCTGAGACGCCTCCGGCATCGCTCCGCACCGTGGTGGAGCGCATCGTCGCGCGGGTCCGAGCACGAACGAAGGACGTGCGCGGTGCTTGGTCCGAGGTGCTGACCGATCGCGCCGCCCTCATGGAGGGCTTCGCCCAGCATGCGACCGACGTGCGCCGCGAAGAGGTGGACACGCTCGTTCATTGGTGCTCGTCGCGCCTCACGGATCGCGCCCACGCGCTCGAGCTCGGGCAGTTGCGTGCCGAAGCAGCCAGCGAGCGCGACGCACGACACGGCGACGAGGAAGACGATGCCGATTCGCCCGACGAGGACTCGTTCGTCGGCGCGGATGGTCTGGGGATCGACGCGGACGCAGACGTGGGGCTGGACCGCGAGGACGATGCGATCCTCTTGCGGCTCTATCAGCTGTTGAGGGGGCCGCTCTTCCAGATCGGATCGGTCAAGCCCGGTGCCAAGCGCAGCGCAGCCATGCCACTTCGATACGAGCACCTCTTCATCGACGAGGCGCAGGACCTGTCGCCGATCGATCTGAAGGTTCTCGTGGAGACCACAACCGCGCGTCGGTCCATCACGCTCGCCGGCGACACCGCGCAGCGGTTGATGCTCGACAACGGGTTCTCGGACTGGCGTACCGTGCTCGACGAGCTCGGCATCGGTCACGTCGCGATCGAGCCTCTACGGCTCTCGTATCGCTCGACGCACCAGATCCTCGACGTCGCGCGCCACGTGCTCGGGCCGCTCGCAGATCCGGAGCCTCCGATCGCGATGCGTAGCGGGGCCGACGTCGAGCTGCACAGATTCCCCGAGGCGGGCGCTGCGGTCGCCTTCTTGGCCGAGGCGCTGCGCGACCTGGCGCGCGCGGAGCCACGTGCGTCCATCGCGCTCATCGCACGCTATCCGTCGCAGGCCGCGCTCTACCATCAGGGCCTATCGCAGGCAGAAGTGCCGAACCTGCGGCTCGTGCGGGATCAAGACTTCTCGTTCCGTCCGGGCGTCGACGTCACCGACGTCAGACAGGTCAAGGGCCTGGAGTTCGACTACGTCGTCTTGCTCGAGGCGGCGGGCTCGTCGTACCCCGAGGACGACGAGTCACGGCACCTCCTGCACATCGCGATGACGCGTGCGATGCACCAGCTGTGGATCACGTGCACGGGTGAGCCGTCGCGGTTGTTTCCCGAGCATCTGCGATCGTGGTGAAGGTGTCGTCGTCCCCACGGGTCGACCCGGGAGCAGTGGGCTCCGTCGAGTCGGTTCGCGCGGCACGCGAGACTTGGATCTCGTGCAACCTCGGGCGTGTCGCGCGGCGCATCGAAGTGCCGCGAGGTATGGCGCGCGCGTGGCCGGGAGGAGCCGTGCTCGTGCTGGACCCGAAGGACGGCCCGGCCCTGGCGCCGGGCGCTCGTCCGTACTGGCTCGTGCTGACGAGCGGGTTGACCGACCCGCACGTCGATCGCAACGAGCCGGGCGTCGCCGAGGACGATCGGATGGCGGGGCTCGGATACGAGCTCTGCGCGAGCGCGCGCGACGAGCCCTCGTGGGCGACGTCGTTGCTGTTCGACCTCGTGCGGTACGTGCTCACCGAGCGCCGGGACCTGAGCCCGGGCGACACCATGGACTTCGGCGAGAGCCTCTCGCGCGGCTCGGCGTGCAGCGCGGTGGTCTTCGCGCCGCCGCGGTTCTTCCACGGTTTGCAGGAGCTGCCGACCGGCCACTACGGTTGGCTCCACGTCCTGCCGGTGACGGCGGACGAGCTCGCGTGGGCCAAACGCGAGTCCACGCCGGCACTCGTGGAGCTGCTCTACCGAACGGGCGCGGCGCCCGACGTGACGCTCACGCGCAAGAGCGTGCTCATCCCAGCGAACTCCGCCGTGATCGAGCAGGTGCTCGTCGCTGCCCGCGGGTTGCGCTGAGCTCGAGTCGTCGCGCGCTCGGCGAGGGCGCGGCGGCCGTCCTCTCGGCGCGAGAGCCCCATGTCGCGCGCTGCCGTCAGCACGGGCGCTCGGCCGAGCCGCAGGGGGCGTCGACGTGGGCGTGGTCGGGGCAACGATGGACCTCGATCGTCAGATGATCGATGCGGGCGACCTCGCGCGCAGCCTGGCGATAGTGCTCGGTCTCGCGCGGGGAAGACGTGACGATCGATGCGACGCATGCGGTCCGGCCCGGGCCGAGGCGCCAGAGGTGGAGGTCGGCGACGCGGACGTCGTCGATGCTCTGGAGCCGCGCGAGGATCTTGGCTTCCTCGCGGGTCGAGCTCGAGACGTCGAGCAGGTGGCGAGCCGCATCGCGACACAGGCTCACGGACCACTTCGCGATCACGATCCCGCCGACGATGCCCATCACGGGATCGAGGAACTTCCACCCGAGCCATCGCCCCGCGACGAGCGCGGCGATGGCGAGCACGCTGGTGAGGGCGTCGGCCACGACGTGGAGGTAGGCCGCGCGAAGGTTGGGGTCGTGGTGCTTGCCCGGGTGATCGTGCGGGTGACCGTGAGGGTGACCGGCCGGGTCGTGGTGCTCGTCGTGCCGGCCCGACTCGACCCGACCGGTCCCGTGGTGGTCGATCGGGGGATGCACGTCGTGGTCGTGCGCGCCGTGGTCGTGATCGTCGTGCGCGTGGCCGTGCCCGAGCAGCACGACGCTCGCCAGGTTCACGAGGAGGCCCAGGATCGCGACCGGAAGGGCCTCTTCGAACGCGATGTTGGTGGGCGAGACCAGTCGATCGATGGCCTCGACGCACATCCACACCGCCGCGATCAGCAGCGCGATGGCGCTCGTGTAGCCTGCGAGCGAGTAGACCTTGCCCGTTCCGAAAGAGAACGAGCGGTCGGACGCGCGTGCTCGCGCGAACCAGTATGCGAGCGCCGACAAGCCGAGCGCACCCGCGTGCGTGGCCATGTGCCAGCCGTCGGCGAGCAACGCCATCGAGCCAGTCCACCAGCCAGCCGCGATCTCGCCGACCATCATCGCGGCCGTGAGCCCGACGACCCAGAGCGTCCGTCGCTCGTGCCGGCGGAGATCGGGGCTGCCGTGGTCCTGCTGCAGGGCGCGGATGGTCTGGCTGTGCATGCCGCTCCCCCATCATCCGGTTTCCCCGTGGATCGGCAAGTCCCCGGGAGCCCCGGGCGCCGCCCGACGGTGACGAGCCCAGGCTCGAGCTCCGTCAGGCGAACCGCATCGTGCTCGACGTCAGGACCTCACCAGGTGAAGGTCGCCTGCGCGAAGAAGGTCCGTCCCGGTTGGGTGATCGAGAGCTGACGCAAGTCGCTGCCGCCGGGGTGACCGTGCTCCCAATCGAGGACGTTGCGCACGCCGAGCGCGTAGGTGAGGTGAATGCGCTCCACCCCGCCGCTCAACACGATGTCCCAGAGAATCGCGGGATCGGTCTCGGTGTCGCTCGTGAGCTCGCGTGACCGGCGTCCGGTCTCGAGGCGCAGCCGCGACGCCAATGTGGCGAGGTTCGTCACGATGGGGGCAGCCGCCTTGAGCGAGAACATGTGCTCGGGCGAGTTGGAGAGACGCGACGAGTCGTTCTCGCCGTCGCCGTCGTCATCCACGTCGAGGTCGTCGTCGAACGGGCTTCCGATGCGCGTGCGCTGGAAGGAGTAGGACGCCGCGATCATCCAGCCCTGCCGCCACTCGCGTCGCACCTCGGCCTCGAAGCCGACCGTGCGAACGGGGTCTTCGAGGTTCTGGTACTGGATCACGGTGTCGTCGTCGGGATCGTCCGGATCCTCGTCGGGGTTGGGCACGTCGATGGTGTCGATCAGGTCGTTGATCTGATTGAAGAAGACCGAGCCCACGAGGAACAGATCGTCGCGCACGCGGCGCGTGTACTCGAGCTCGCCGGTGTAGATCGTCTCTGCGTCGAGCTCGCCGGCAGGGATCTGGGTCGAGCCTCCGTCGTTGTAGAAATACTCGTAGGGACTGGGCGCGCGGAACGCGGAGCCGCCGAGGAGCTTGAGCGTGTCGCGCTCGGAGGGCCGGACGATGAGCGCCAGTCGCGGGCTGATCGCGAGATCGCTGTCGCGCGGGTAGTTGTCGCCGGTGAGGCTGTAGAAGTCGAGCCGTGCACCGACCTGCGCGGAGAAGATGCGCGCAGGCGTCAAGCCGACGAGCGCGTATCCCGAGAAGACCGAGAACGTGGGCTCCTCGTCGAGGTAGTTCGCCCCGCCGTCCTCGTCGTTGTAGCTGTAGAGGTTGGCGTGGAAATGCAGCCGCGTCTCCGCTCCCACGGTCAACCGCAGCCACGACGTGGCATCGGCGACGACGCGCGCCTCGAGCCCGGTCCACGTGCCGTCCCAGTTGTCGCGCACCGGTCCGCCGTCGTCGTCCGAGTACGGGTAGACGCCGCGAAAGCTGTAGCGGTCTGCGTACGCGCGCGCGTAGAGCCGGATCTGTCGCGACAGTCGAGGCTCCCAGCGAAGCTCCGCGAAGCTCCGTTGGTCTTCGCTGAACGCGCGGTCGTCGGCGATGATCGTGTCGAACGAGCCGGTGGGGATGTCTTTGCGGCGGATGTTGTAGGAGAGCTGCAAGGTGAAGTCACCGAGCCATCCTCGCGCGCCGACCGATCCTGCGCGAAATCCGTCCACGTCGCGCGCCACTCCACCGGGAAGCTCGTCCTCGTACTCGGGGAAGTAGAGATCTTCGCCTTGTGATGCGACGCCCCCCAGCGAGAGCCATGCGCCGGCGGTGCGGGAGAAACGGGCGCCTGCGCCGACGCGCGCGCGCGCGGTCCGGACTCCTTCGGCCACGATCGACACGTTGGGGCGGAGCATCGTGTCGGCGTCTCGCGTGACGAGGTTGAGCACACCGAAGAACGCGTTCGATCCATAGAGAACCGAGCCGGGTCCGCGCACCACCTCGATCCGTTCGATGTCGAGCAGATCGGCGCGCTGGTCGTACGAGACGTACGACGAGCCGAGCTGGTCGTCGTTCATCGTGTGACCATCGAGCAGCACGAGCACTCGGTTGCCGTAGTCACCCGGACGCGCGAACCCGCGGAACCCGAGGTACGAGTATGTCCTGTCGTCGCTCTGGAACACTCCGCGTGTGCCCCCGATCGCTTCGTAGAGCGTCTGATAGCCGAACGCGCGGATCTCTTCCTCGGGGATCAGCGTGACGCTCGCGGGCGCGTCCTCCACCGACTCTGCCGAGCGCGACGCCGCCGTGACCTCGCGCAGCAACCGGAGGCGGACCTCGACGACCGTTCGCCGATCCGGTGCGACGGTGACGTCTTCCTCGTAGGGTCGGAAGCCCGGCGCGGTCACTCGGATGCGGTGGGCACCGGAGGGTATGGCGTTGAGCGTGAGTGGCAGCGTGCCAACGACGCGGCCGTCGAGCTCGACCTCCGCGCCTCGCTCCTCGCCGTCGAGCACCAACGTTCCGAACGCGAGTGGCAGCGAGACCGACGCGCGCGCGAGCTGCCCGGCCGCGACACGCACGACGCGCTGCAGCGTCTGCCGACCGGGCGCCGAGACGATGAGGACGTGGGGGCCGGGAGTGAGCTCGAGCGTGGTAGGTACGCGCCCCACCGGCGCCGAATCGTCCTCGTCGACGCGGATCTCCGCACCTCGTGGCTGGCCCTCCACGCGGACTCGCCCGAGGATACGGCTCAGGGACAAGGACACCGTCGCCGTTTCCCCGGTGCGTACCTCGATCTGACCCGACATCGCCGGCTCGTAGCCTTCGAGGTCGGCGATGACTCGGTACCGTCCTGCCTCGAGGGCGAGGGTGCGGGGAGAAGCACCTCGCTGGCCGAGATCGCGTCGATCGATGAAGATGGTGGCTCCTGCGGGGTTCGTCTCGATCCGCAAAAGCGCAAGGTTGGGCCGGATGCGCTCGATCGCGCGTTGCGCGCCGTCCCGCTCCGTCGCGTCGGTCTCGACGTCGAGGAAGTCCGTGTAGTAACGGAACGCTTCGCCGTACCGCTGCAGCTGCTCGAAGCAGCGCGCGATGTTGAACACGACGTTCTTGTTGGGAACGAGGCGATTCGAGAGCAGCAGATGCTCGAGCGCCTCCTGGAAAGCGCCGCGCCGGTAGGCATCCACGCCGAGGTCGAAGTGCAGCTGCGCCTCGGTGGCGAGATCGACGTCGGCGCTCCGCTGCGGCTGAGCTTCGACAGTCGCCGCGACCGTGAGATTACAAGCGAAAACGAGCAACAACCCGATTCGACGTGTAGCGCCCGTCAACCGCATCGTGGTCCTCCTGTGCTGCGTCGCGCGTCCCCATCTCTGGCCGGCGCAACTCAGCTCGGCCGCCCAATGCGGCTGATCGGATCACCTCGATGTGCGTATGTCCAGATCGGGATTGTGTCGTGGGCGCTCCGGCGCAGGTGAAGCAGGTGGTGCGGGCGCGCTCGGTCTCGAAGGTCGCGTGGATCTGCTGGTCACGGTTTCGCGCCGCAGGCGAACCTCGCGTCGGATCGACGACGTCGTGGGTGCGACCACGACCTCCTCGTCGCGGAAACCAGCGCGCCGCAGCACGAACGTCCGGGGCGTCGTCGCGCTCGGCGAGAGCGGCAGCGTGACGGGCGTCGAGCCCAGTCGCGCGTCTCCCTCGTAGACGTCGGCCTCCGGGACCGAGCCGAGCTGCAGTGTGACCTCGGCCGGCGGCGTGGCGGGCGGCGCGACCGCGTGGGGAGCGGGCGCCGGCGGAGTCGGCAACGACGGGCTCCCGGTCTGCGAGGGCGACGCCGCGGGCGGCTCGGTGGGCCGCTCGGCGGGCTCGGGTCGCGGGCGATCATCGGCGCTCGCATGAGGTTCGCCGCGTCCGCTCGACGGGTCGCTCGACCAACCGCGTGACAACACCAGCCCGAGCACGGCGGCCGCGACCACGATCGCGGCGCCGACGATGAGCGGTGCTCGGAGATTGCCCGACGAGGATGTGGGCACGGGTGGCGGTGCGGAGCGGGGGATCTCGGCGGGGCGTGGCGCGGTCACGCCCGAGCCCGAGGGGAAGCTGTCGCTGATGCTCGTGCGGTGGGGCGAGGAGATCGCTTTGCCGCTGCCGGTGGACCCGGCCAGCGAATCGCGCCCCGGCGCTGCGAGCACGCCCGACGACGACGACAGGCCGAAGCCCGACGTGGACCGCAGGGGATCGAAGCTCGCTGCATCGTCGCCGAGCGCCGCGGCCGCGATGCGAAGCCCGGTCATGAACTCGTCGACGTCGGCGAAGCGCTGCTCCGGCTC
>JADZFZ010000805.1 GCA_020854145.1 Deltaproteobacteria bacterium
GCGCCGAAGCGGCCCGGTTGGCGCGAAGACTTGCCGCTCGACGTCGAGCTCGCGTTGTTCGGTGACTGGCCGGTCGGGTGTCCGACGCCGATGGGCCTGCCGGTGCGAATGGTCGTCGCCGCCGGGCTCGCGGCCGTCCCTGGGCTCGCGTGGTGGGCCGAGCACGCGTTGCCGACGACGACGTACCTGAGCGACGCGCGCGTGTTGCTCGACGTCGAGTCGCCGCGATTGGCCTTCGCGGTCGCGCGCTTGCTGGGCCACAGGGAGCACGACGCGCTCGCCCGCCTCTGGCTGCGCACGTATCCGGAGGCCGCGCTCGCCGGGGTGTTTCCGGTCGCGATCGGTCCGGTCGGGCCCGCACGCGACGCGGCCGAGCGCGCTCTGCGGCTGCTCGCCGGGCGCGGTCATCGCGCGAAGATCGACGCGCTCGCGCAATCGTCGGGGGAGGCGGCGACGGCCGCGGTCGCGGAGGTCTTCGAGTCCGCGCGCTGGGACTGCCCGAAGAAGCCGCCGAAGCTCCCGCCCGCGCTGCGGCCCGAGGCGTTGCCCGCACCGCGCGTCGCCGGCGCGCCGCTGTCGCCCGACGACGTCCGCACGGTCCTCGAGATGTTGCGGTTCTCCGACGTCGAGCCGCGGTACGCAGGGCTCGACGCGTTGCGCGCGCACGCCGAGCCGCGATCGCTGGCCGAGCTCGGCTGGGCGCTCGCGAGCGCCTGGCAGACCGCGGGATCGAAGAAGAGCGACGAGTGGATGCTCTTCGCGCTCGCGCACCTCGGCGACGACGAGGCGATCCGACGCACCACACCGGCGTTGCGGGCGTCGCGTGTCGTCGAGCTGCTCGCGACCGTGGCGACGGACGCGGCGCTGATCGAGCTGGCCACCATCGCCGCGCGCGGAGCGCAGCGATCGAGCGGCCCGTTCGCCGCGTACGGCGGGCTGGTCGACCGCGCGCGCGCCGCGATCGCCGACGAGGCGCGCGTGCGTCGCGTCGTGCCCGACGCGTTGTCGGAGTCGCTCGTGCCCACGTGCAGGCTCGACGCCGACGGGTCGGTGTCGCTGGGCTACGGGTCGCGCAGCTTCCGCGTCGGCTTCGACGCGCACCTCTCGCCGTTCGTGCTCGGCGAGGATGGGTCCACGCTCGCGACGCTCCCGCCGGCGCGCAAGGACGACGACCCGGCGCTCGTCGCCGTGGCGCAGGAGCGATGGCGCGAGCTACGCGAGGACGTCGCCGCGATCGCCACCCACGTGCTCGCCTCGCTCGATCGCGCGATGGTCGACGGACGCACCTGGGCTCGACGCGAGTGGACCGCGCGCTTCGTGGAGCACCCCCTGCTGCGTCACGTCGCGCGCCGGATCGTGTGGGAGCGACTCGACGAGGCGGGCAGGCCACTCGGCACCTTCCGCGTCGCGGAGGACCTGACGCTCGCGGACGAGCACGACGTGTCGTTCGAGCCCGGCGACGCGGAGCGCGTGCGCATCGCGCACCCGTGGCGTCTTGGTGCGGAGACGGTGGATCGCTGGCAGCGCCTGGCGGCCGATTACGAGGTCGTCGAAGCCATCGCGCAGATGTCGCGAGCCCGGCCCGATCTGCGCAGCGTCTCCGAGGGCGCCATGGCGATCCGTCGCGCCGCGCCGTCCGACGCCAACGCATGGGCGCGCGAGCTCGCCGCGCGCGGTTGGGTCAACGCCGGCTGGAGCTTCGAGCACAAGGGCTCGACCTGGTGGATCGCGCTCGGTGAGGTCGCCGTGCTCCTCGTGCACGTCGCGACCTCGAAGGAGGCGGAGCTCTCGTTCCGGAGCGAGCCGGACGAGCCCGCGCCCGTCGCCAGCATCGATCCCGTCTGGGTCGCCGAAGCCGTGCGCGCCGCCGAGTGACTCTGCTGGGGGTCAGCTCCTGACGAGCAGGTTCGCGACGATGAATCCGGCGAGCACGACCACGACGATCGCGACCACGACGATGGTCGTCGTCCGCTGACGTCGCGCCTGCTTCGCCATCAGCGCGTCGCGCATCTCGTAGACACCGTGCTTGAGCCGTTGGCGGGCGACCGCGCTCGCATCGACGTGATCCGAGAGCAGCACGGCCGCGCCGCAGAACCGGCATACGAGCTGGACGCTCCCGTCGTCGGGCACGGGATTGCGTGCGCCACACTTCGTGCACGGGACGCCTTCGGCCTTCAGGCGTTTGAGCGCTTCGTTGCCGGCGACCTGCCGCGCCATGTCGAGCGCGAAACGCTCTTCGTCCGATACGTGCGCGCTCACGGGCTGCGTCCGACCGCACGCCGCGCAGGTCAGCTCGCGTACGTGCAGATCGAGCGGGACCGCGACGGCCGCCCCGCAGTGCTTGCAGGCGCTCGGGCGCGACTCCGCGCTTCCTCCCTCGAAGCGTGGCGCAGAGCGCGCGGCGTCCATCACCCGCGCCGGATCCGCGACGGCCGCCTGCATGTGCCCGATCAGCGCGTCGGCCGACACGGCAGCACGCCCCGCGAAGGCCGCGGTCTCCAGCGTCGCGTGACAGAAGGCGCACGCGAAGCTCGGAACGCGCAGATCGTCGGGCAACGGCGTGCTCGCACCGCACCTGGGACACGTCACGCCTCGATTGCCGGCCATCTCGCTCTTCGCGTCAGATCAAAGGGACTCGAGCCATTGGCGGATCTGTCCGAGGTCCGCGAAGCCGGACACGCCCGAGCTGCCCGCCGAGATGCGGTCGGGGCAGCGCGGCGTCGGGGCGGTGAAGGTGCGCTGCACGACCTGCTGACCGGTCCGTCGATCGAACACGCGATAGTGCCTGTCGTACATGCGTTTCTCGAGGCGGCGCACCGTGCCTCCGCCTCCGTAGCTGCCGCAGCTTCCGGTGCGCGTGCGCGTCTCGTAGAACGCCACGCGCGAGACGTCACCGAGGGTGCGGAGCGGTCCGACCATCTCGATGGTCACCCCGGAGAGGACGGCGATCGCGCGACCCTGTCCTTCGACGGGGACCGGCACCGGGCCGCTGCGCGCACGTTCGAAGATCGCGCGCAGCGCGTCTTTCACGGAGAGCGCCGAGAGCTTCATCGTGCCCGTGATGGGAGCGGTGCCGGGCAACGTCAGCACGACCGGGAGCTCCGTCTCGGGCGAGCCGCGGACCCCCGTGGCCGACAACCAGCTGATGTCCGCCGATGCGAGCAACACCTCGGGGCCCGCTGCCAGGGTGCCCCTGCCGGCCGCCGGCGCGACGCCCTGCACGCCGCCCATCGCGAGCGTGGTGCCCGGCGGGCCGCCGAACGTGACGCGCCCGCCGCGCTCCCAACGGATGTCGCAGGGGACGGGAGTCCGCCGGCATTGCAGGTTCCCTTGGGTGCGCGACGCGAACCCCGGAGGCAGCGTGACCGGCAACGTCTTGGTGCCCGAGCGGATGCCCTGCGTCGCGCGAACGGTCAACATCCAGGTTCCGGCCGGCGCATCGTCGGCGTTGACGGTGCGCTTCCAGTTCCCACCGACCGCGACGCCCGAGGCGAGCGTCCGGTACGACGACCCGCTCGCGCGCACGGTGACGCTCGCGCCCGGTGTCGTCTGCACCGCGACCTCGACGTCCTGCGTCGCGGGTCGATAGATGGCCTGCGCCTCGATCGGGAGCGGATCGCGGCTGCTCGACGACGACGAGCCTCCTCGGTCCATGAACCTCCCGATCGGGCAGCAGCACCCCGAGACCGACGCGGTCGTCGCGGTCATCAGCACGATTGCCAGAACGTTCGATGCCTGCATCGCCCCTCCGTCTACGACCCCGCCGCGTCCTTCTGGGGCGCGTCGCTCTTGTCCGACTTTCCTATTGCCGTGAACGCGATGAGGACGGACGACACGAGCGCGACGCCCCCCGCCGTATAGAGCATGGCCGCCGGATCGCCGCCCGCATAGAGCAGGTCGAGGAACCGCACGGCCATGACGAGGACCATCACGCCGGACAGCTTCACCTTGAGCGCCTGGAAGCTGCCGACCGACAACGCCTCGGGCAACGCGAGCCGACCGATGCAGAGCTCGTAGAGCCCGAAGGCCAGGAGCAGCAACGCGGTCGCGACGAGGAACGTGTCCGCGCAGCTGACGAGGCCCACCGTGACGTCGCCTCCCCCGGGCTCGCGCAAGATCACCTTGAAGACCACGCCGAACGTCTTGATCGCGCCCCACACGAAGGCGGCGAGCGCAGCGACGAGGAGCGACACGACGCCGATGAGGCAGATCCAGCGCGCGCGGACCAGGAGCTCCGACAACATGGCTGCCGTGATAGGCGCCCGAGGCTCGTGCGGTCAACCGATGATCATCGTCTCGGCGAGGGCACGTCGCTCCCGGTCGTCGCGGCGATGGCAACCGACACGCGCTCCCATGCCCGTCGGCTCGACGCCGCTTCCGGTATGCTGCTCTCGCACGGAGGCAGGATGACTCGAGGATGGAGGCTGGCGCCGTGGGTCTGCGCGATCGTCGCATCGACAGCTCGGCTGCGGTGACGCGGCGCCGCAGTCGACGATCTGCTCGCCGGGACGCTCGGAGAGCTGCGCCTGCACGTCGGGGATGCAGGGGGCGCAGGTCTGCAACGCGGACGGGACCGGATATGGCGCGTGCGTCTGCACGCCCGGGCTGGACGCCGCCGTTCCTCCGACGTCGATGGATGGTGCGACGCCCGAAGCGGCGACGGAGAGTGACTCGGGCTCGGACGCGGGCTCGACGCCGGATGGAAGCGTCTCGGTGGATGCGTCGGCGGACTCGAGTGGGCCCGACGCGGGACCGTGCATCTCGCTGGTGATGCCACCTCCGCCGGACGACCCCGATTGCTACAGGCTCTGGGGCGGATTCTCGGCCGTCAACACCTTGGGTGCCGGATGCCCGCCGCTCTTCGAGCAACGCTGTCTGATCGCAGAGGCATGCTGCCAGACCTCCGACTCTTGTGCTCTGCACCGGTTCTCCCCTAATGGGGTTGCCTGCGTTCCTCGCGGATACTCGTTCTGCGATAGCCCCGATCATCCGGGCTCATGCCCTATCGGAGACGTGTGCACGCCATCTGGGTGCTGCCCCGAAGGACGGACCTGCCACTCCTGCCCGACTCCGGAGCCGATGGTTCCGCCGGATCTCGGGGTGGCCGTCGTCGTGCCGCCTGCCGGCACCGGCCCCGAACCTGGGCTGAGATTGGGCTTCACGCGAGACGGATTGCGCAACTCTGCTGCCATGGTGGGCGAGGATCTCCATGCCTACTACGGCATCTACCAACATGCGCGCTACCAATGGGATACGAACACGTGGGCGATCGACGATGCGCCGCCCGTGAGCACGACCTCGACCGCGACCCTCGGTGTCGGGTCGAACGTGCTCATCGTCGCGACGAATGCGTCGTCTGGAGCGCTGTTGGCGTTCATGCACGATCCGGTCGCCGGAACCCTCACTCCCAGGAGCACGGTTGGCGCGCTCGCCCTGGGCGGCGTGCAGAACGTGCTGTGGGACGGTCGATACGCGCTCATGCTGTCTTTCGCGCCGGGCGTGAGTCAGCGCTACGAGGTCGCCACGGACACCTGGACGCCCATGTCCACCGATGCGGCGTTCGCCTCCGGTTCCAGGTTCTTCGGTTTCGTCAGCGCGGGGCCGACGGTGTTCGCTCTGTGGACGCCGTCTTCCCCAACCGAGGACGAGCTCGCGATCTTCGCGAGCGAGTACGACGCAGCGACGGATCGATGGACGCGACGCGCGGATCTGCGCGTGCCCCACAGACCCGGCGAGCTCTACTCGATCGTGGCTGCGATGATCGATGGAGCGTTACATGTCTTGGAGAGCCGGGAAGGCTTCGGGCTGTTCCGATACGACCGCGCCGGCGACCGCTGGGACAGGGTGTCGACCGTACCGCGCGGGCTCGAGCGCCCGGGCGTCCCATACTTCGTTGCCGGAGCGTACGACGGGCGACTCGCGCTCCTCGGCGAGTACTTCTACGAGCCAGCGACCGGTCGCTGGGCGAGGGCAGCCGGTCGAGAGTCGGCCAACGAGGCCTTGACCTGGATGGGACACGGCCACTTCTTCCGGTGCTCGGAGCACGCCGGCTGCGCGCGAATCACCCCTCCCGACAGCCTCCCCAACTACTGTCCTTAGCGGCGTCAACCGATGATCATCGTCTCGGCGAGCAGCTTGCCCGTGCGGTAACGCCGGAGGTTCCACGTCTCGAACAGCGGTAGCGGCGTGCGCTCCACGATGTGCTGCGCGAGGAGCTTGCCCATCACGGGCGCCATCATGAAGCCGTGCCCCATGAAGCCGCACGCGAGGTACATCCCGGGCAGCTCGTCGACCTCGCCGACGAGCGGGTTGCCGTCGGGCGTCAGGTCGTAGCAGCCAGCCCATTGTCGAAGCACCTTCACGGCGCCGAGCGACGGCATCGCGGCGACGAGCGCACGTGCGTAGAGGCCGAGGAACGCGGGAGAGCTCTCCTGGTCCAGCCCCTCCGGCACGTCGTCGTTGGAGATGCCGCCCACGATCTCGCCGCGCATCGACTGCGAGAAGTAGAGGCCGCTCTCGAGCTCCGCGACGAGCGGGCGGAGGAACGCTTTGAGCGGCTCGGTCGAGCAGATCTCGTGACGGTGCGGCCGGTTCGGAAGCTCGATCGACGCCAGACGCATCAGCTCCGGAGACCAGGCGCCGCACGCGTTGACGACGCGCTCGGTGGCGACGGTCCCGCGATCGGTGACCACGCCGGCCACGTGGCCGCCGCGTACGTCGATGCCGCGCACGCGCGTGAAGGTCTCGATGGCGACGCCGAGCCTCTCGCACGCGCGCGCGTAGCCCCACACGAAGGGCCACGGAAAGACGACGCCGTCGTCGGGGTTGTAGCTGGCCGCGACGATGCCCCGCCCGTCGAGCTCCGGAACGAGCTTGCGGACGTCGGACGCATCGACGAGGCGCGTCGGCAGGCCGCACTGACGCTGCAGCTCGACGGATGCCGCGAGCTGGCGCGCGCGCGCCTCCGTGCGCGTGAGGAACAGATAGCCGCCTTGGCGGAACCAGACGTTGATGCCCATGTCGGTCGCGAACTGACGACAGATCTGGATGCTCTCGCGCATCAAGCGGATGTTCGTCTCGCTCGACCACTGCGCGCGGACGCCGCCGCCGTTGCGGCCGCTCGCGCCCGAGCACAGGTAGCTCTGCTCGAGCACCACCACGTCGCGCACGCCCCGGAGCGCGAGGTTGTAGGCCGTCGCGAGCCCCATGATGCCGCCTCCGACGACCACCACCGAGGCGCGCTCCTTCACGTGCCCTTCTCGTTCTCGGGCGCCAGACCCGCGAGCTGCGCGAGCGGAACGGGATGGAACGGCGGCCGCGGCGTGACGGGAGACGATGGCTCGGCGGCACCCGACGAGACGAGGAGACGCCCCGCCGCCGCGACGCACATCTTGCCCTGGCACCAACCGGTCGCGAGGCCCGTGTAGCGCTTGAGCGACTCGAGATCGCGATGCCCACGCTCGAGCGCCTTGCGGCACTCCTCGAGCGTCACGTCCTCGCACCGGCACACGAGCGCCTTGTCCGTCACGCGGTTGCTCCTCGCGCGCCGTCGGCGGCCCGACGCCCGCACGCACGAGCGGCGGGCAACAAGTCCGGCAGCGTGCGCACACCCGTGACGGCTCCCGTGGCTTCGGCCCACGCGTCTGTCGGCGTCGAATCGTCGCCCGCGGCCGCGACGAACGCGCCGCGCGTCGCGCACCAGCGGACGGACACTCCGGCTTGCGCCGCGAGCTCGAACGCGGGGGACGGCGGGGCCGCCACGACGAGCGCCTCGCACGCGAACCGACGCCCGTCCGCGAGCACCACCGACTTGACGCGACCCCGACCCGACGCGCGCTCGACGCGGGCGTCGAAGGCGCCGGCCACCTTCGCGCCCGCCTGCTCGAGCGCACCCGCCAGCGCACGGGCGAGCACACCGTCGCCCGCGATCACGACGCGCTCCGCAGGCAACACGCCGTGCGAGAGAAGGCGCGCCGCCGCCCCGGCGCTCACGACGCCCGGCAGGTCGTTGCCCTCGAACGTCGCGACCCCGTCGTGCGCGCCGCTCGCGATGACGACGCGACTCGGGCGCACGCGCTCGATGCGCTCGCCGTCCGAGACGAGCAGCTCGCGGACACCCGACTTGCCTGCGTTCTCCCGGTAGGCCGCGACGGCGCTCGTGCGCGGTGCGATCGACGCACCGGCCGCGCGCGCTTCTCGTGCGAGTCGATCGACGAGCGCACGAGCGTCGATCGCGTCGCCGCCGTCGGGGTCGAGCACGCGACCGGGAAACGACGACATCTCGCCGCCGACGTCGTCCGCCTCCTCGACCACGCGCACCGACGCGCCCGCGCGCGCGGCCTCGGTCGCCGCAGCGAGCCCCGCGACCCCGCCGCCGACGACCAGCACGTCGATGGCCGACTCGTGCACCGGCACGACGGGGTGCGGCTCGCTCGGCAACGCGCCGAGCCCGGCCATGCGACGCGCGACGCCCTGCATCACGCGGTTGAGCGCGACGTTGCCGGTCATCATCTGGTGGTGGTCCATGCCTTTCGGGAAGAACCAATCCACGATGCCGAACACGTCGAGCTCCGCGCTCGGGAACGCGTTCTGCGACTCGACGCTCGTGCCCTCGCGCGCGGGCGTGCGGCACGTCATCACGTTGGGCACGCCGTCGACGCGCATGAGGCATCCGTCGCAGCGACCCTGGAAACAGTAGGGACCGCGGGGCCGGTGGTACTTCGCGCTCCGGCCGAGCACCACGTGCCCCGCGGCCCACAGCGCCACCGCGATGGGCTCGCCTTCTCGTGCCGCGACGCGCCGGCCATCGATCACGATCTCCACGGTGCGAGGCGTGCCGTCCGCCGCGGAGCGAGAGGCCAGACGTCTGGCAGCCATCGGCGGCGACTGTACAACGGCGGCGCGTGGACGCACCGCGTGGCGCGCTGCGACGGTCGTGCCCCGTGTACCCCGTGCGGGTGCGAGGAGTAGAGTCGCAACCGATGAGCCCGGGCGACGACCCGCCGCCGCAGTCGAAGCAACCCCCTCCGGAGAACCCGCCGACGCACGGGGTGGTGGTGAAGCTGCGCGGGCCGCGTGCCTCGGAGGACGAGCGGATTCGCGGCCTGCAGCGGGCACGACGTGTCCCGGTCGCGCCCGACGTCGATCTCGACAAGCTGGTCGAAGAGCGCGAGCAACGCGACGGCGAGCTGCTCGATCTGCTCCTGCGGCGGGCGGAGCGTGCGTTCGCCGAGAAGCGATACAAGACCGCGTTGCGTGACTGCGAGCGCGCACGGGCCATCACGGTCGCGAGCCCGGCCCTCTACGATCTGCTGACGCGCGTTCACCTGGCGCTCGGCGACCGGTTCTCCGCGACGGAGGCTGCGGAGCGCTCGGTCACGCTCGAGCCGCACTCGGGTGCGCGCTGGGCGGCGCTCGCGCGCCTGCGTGCCGACGCCGGGGACGAGGACGCGGCCGTGGAGGCGGCCGTGCGCGGGACGATGCTCGATCCCGACAGCGGCGATCCGTGGGCGGCGCTGGCGGAGATCGGACGCGACCTCGCTGGCCCGCTGCACGACTACGGACGTGCCTGGTACCTCGAGCAGGCGCTCGCGCGCGAGCCGGAGCGCGCCCTCTGGTTGGCCCAGCACGCGCGGCACTCCGTCGGGCTCTCGGAGCGCGACCAGGTGGTGAAGGAAGCCGAACGTGCGCTCGCCCTCGACCCGCGGAACCTGCGCGTCCGATGTGCCCACGCGTTCGTCTGCGCGCGCCTCGGCGACGACCCCGAGCGCGCCCTCGCGCTCTACCAGGAGCTCGAGCCGATGCGCGGCCGGCTCGACTTCGCCGAGCGCGTCGAGATGGCCGACGCGATGGCAGAGCTGTACGACCGAACCGGTGCGCCCGCGAAGGCCTACCCGCTGCTCGAGGAGGTCGCGCAAGAAGCGGACACCGCGCACCGTTGGCTCGTGGCGGCCGACGCGGCGATCACGGCGGGTCGATGGAAGGAAGGGTTGTTCGACGCAGCGCGCGCGCTCGAGCTCGAGCCCAAAGACCCCACGGTGATGCGGCTCGTCGGCGAACGTTGGGCCGCCGTCGGCGCTCATCGTGCCGCGGAGTCCGTGCTCACGAGGTACCTGGCGCTGCACCCGGACGACGCGGACGTCTACGCGACCCGCGCGTCCGTACGCGAGCGACAGGAGCGCTGGATCGCGGCCCGACGGGATCTCGACCGTGCGGTCGCGTCGTCACGCGATCGGGACGAGAAGCTCGGCAACCTGCGGGAGCGCGCGCTGTTCCGCATCGGGCGCGGAGACGTCGAAGGCGCGCTCGAGGACCTCGGGCAGTGCGTGCGGCTCGACGACAGCGGTCTCGCGCACGTCGAGCGTGGGCGCTATCTGCTGCAGCGCTACCGCGAGACCGGTGACCCCAAGACGCTCGCGAGGGCGATGCGCGACTTCGACGGTGCGATCAAGCGCGGGCTCGAGGACGGTTACGGGTATCGCGCGCTGGCGCGCGAGGCGGGCCAAGGACACTACGAGGCGTCGTGCGCCGATCTCGAGCGCGCCGCGGTCCACGGCATCGGCATGGACGACTGGCACCAGGAGCTGTCGGAGCTCCACGCTCGTCACGGTCACGAGGCCGAGGCGGCCGCCGCCGCGGAACGCGCCGAGACCGCGCAACGCGTGGTCGATCTCGCCGACGGGGTGCGCCGCCGCATGCGCCGTCACCAGCTCGACGACGCCTTCGAGC
>JADZFZ010000806.1 GCA_020854145.1 Deltaproteobacteria bacterium
CGAGCGCTGTGCTACAGTGCCATTATGCGACCCGGGCGCACCAAGACGACGAGCTTCTCCCTCGACGAGGTCACGTCGAGAAACCTCAAGGCGCTCGCCCGCCGGCGCCACGACGGCAACGTGTCGGCGCTCCTGGCCGAGCTTGCATCGCGCGAGGCGACGTTCGCGGCTGCGGACGCGTTCTTCGAGAAGTACGGAGTCGCGCCCCTCGACGAAGCGGCGATCGCACGCGTCGAAGCCGAGTGGCGGGCAGAGCCGCCGCGGAAGGGCAAGCGCAAGAGCGCGGTGTGACGTTCACCTTCACCTTCGACACGGGGATGCTGATCGCGCTCGAGCGGCGCAAGCCGCGCGCGCTGGAAGCCTTTCGGCACATCGTCGATTGCGGTCACCTGCCCATCGTCCCCGCGGTCGTCTACGTCGAGTGGTGGCGCGGTCGAACCGACATCCGCGAGGAGATCCTCGCCGCCGTGGTCGTCGAGGACATGCGCCCATCGTTGTGCCGCGCGGCGGGAGAGGCGCTCGGCGCGGTGCGGGGTGCTTCCCTCGTCGACGCGGTCGTCATGGCATCCGCGGCGCTGCGGGGCGGCGGCGTCGTGTACACGTCGGACGTCGAGGATCTGGCTCGCCTGCAGCGGCACTTCCCCGCGGTGCGGGTGCTCCGAGCGTGAGCAGAGCGCCGGGGATGCCTGCCGGCCCCGGCCTCAGTCGAACACGACGGTGCGCCGGCCGTGGACGATCACGCGGTCTTCGAGGTGCGCGCGCACCGCGGCGGCGAGGGCGACGCGCTCGACGTCGCGACCCTTGCGCACGAGATCCTCGACCGAGTCGCGATGGCTCGCGCGCACGACCGCCTGCTCGAGGATCGGACCCTCGTCGAGGTCGGCCGTCGCGTAGTGCGCGGTCGCGCCGATGAGCTTCACGCCGCGCTCGTGCGCCTGGTGGTAGGGCTTGCCGCCCACGAACGCGGGCAGGAACGAGTGGTGGATGTTGATGATGCGGTTCGGGTAGCGGGCCACGAACTCCGCGGACAGCACCTGCATGTAGCGCGCGAGCACGATGACATCGACGGAGTGCTCGGCGAGCAGGGCGAGCTGCGCCTCCTCCTGCTCGCGCTTCGTCTCGGGCGTGATCGCGAACACGTGCAGGTGGTGACCGAGCTGCTCCACCGTGCCCGCCAGGTCGCGATGATTGGACACGACGAGCGGCAGGTCGCAATCGAGCTCGCCCGCGCGATGACGCCACAGGAGGTCGTGCAGGCAATGGTCGTAACGCGACACGAAGATCGCCATCCGCTTGCGGCGGCTCCCGTACGACAGGCTCCACTCCATCGCGAATCGCTCGGCGACCTCCGCGATGGCGCGCTCGAGCGTGCCGCGGTCGGTGTGCATCTCGGAGAGATCGAACCGGATGCGCTGGAAGAACTGACCGACCGACGCGTCGCTGTGCTGATCGGCGTCGAGGATGTTGGCTCCGTGCCCGTAGAGCAGCTGCGCGAGCGCGGCCACGAGACCGCGGCGGTCGGGACAGGAGACGAGGAGCGTGGCGGTGTCTTCGGGACGTGGGCTCATCGGAGGTCGGCCATCGTGACTCGACCGGGCGCGTCGCGCAGGTCGATCGGACGCGTGCGTCTCTGGCAATCCGTGGGCTTGCGCATGGGGGGCCGTGCGCACAGGCTCGGGCTCGTGGCGATCGGGGGACCTGCTCCGGCACGCACGCTTCGCTCGCTCGTCGTCGTCGTCGCGTGCGCGGGCTTCGTGCCCGCGTGCTTCTTGCTCGACGGACGCTCGCGCGACGCAGGCGAGTCGCCTCGCGATGCGGGGGCAGGCGCGGACGCGACGCAGCCGCGTGACGCGCGACCGGCGGCCGACGCGGCGACCCCGTGCGTTCCCTCCGATCGCACGACGTGGCGCGTCGAGAGCTTCGACGCGGGCGGCTGGTACGACCGGTTCGCGCCCGCGCTGAGCGGTGTGCCGTGGGTCGCGGTCAACGAGCACGAGGGCAACATCGTCTTCCTCGAGCTCGGAGTGGACGCCACCGGGATCGTCGTCCGGCGTCGCGTCGATCTGCCCGACAGCCCGGTGTACCCGTTGGCCTTCGACACCGACGGGACGCGGTTCGCGCTGCTCGCCACGTCCGGCCACAACTGGAACGGGACCCCGTCGTTGTGGCTGCTCGACACCGGCACCGGCGCCACCGCGTACGCCGACTTTCCCGAGATCGGGCCGGAGTCCGCCTTCACCTACCGCGCCACGCTCGGCCTCGTCGGACCGAACGTCATGGTGGCGAGCGTCAGCGCCGCGGACGACCGCGCGTGGATCGAGATCCGCGACGAGCGTCTCACGGTGCTCGAGCGCGTCGAGCACCCCGAGACGCTGAGCATCGTCGGTGCGCGCACCGGGGAATCGGAGATCGCGCTGTACCTGCGCGCGCGCTCCATGCCGCGTGCAGCCTTCACCATCGACGCGACGACCATCGCGCCGCGGGCCGATGCAGGCGGCACGCACGAGATCATCGGCGGCCTGGGCGAGCTCGTCGTGGAGCACGACACCGACTTCCGCATCCGGAGCTCCGAGCGCGTGTGGTCCGGCGAGTGGCCGCACTCGCAGATCTCGCCGCCCGCGGTCCTCCGGGTGCACGAGAGCATGATCGCCTTCTCGCTGCAGAAGGAGCTGAGCGGCACCGTCGGCTACACCGATGGCGACGTGCTCTCGTGGCTCGACGTCGAGCCCTTGCCCGGCGCGTCGGGGATCGGGGTCGCGATGCTTCCCGTCGTGGAGGCGCGACGTCTCGGGCTCTTCTACCTCGGTCTCGAGATCCCGCGCCCCGAGCAGCCCATCCGTTACTACGGCATCGCCTGCGACTGACGGAAGCTTCCTGCGCGTCGATCGTCGA
>JADZFZ010000807.1 GCA_020854145.1 Deltaproteobacteria bacterium
ACGTGCCTCCGGTTCTCGAAGCGCTCGGTCTGGTCGAGCTCGAGCACCAACCGAAGAACAACCGCGTCCGCGCCGCGCCCAGGAAGAAGTGACGGCTGCGTAGACGAGCCTTGGAACCCGCGCACGACGAACGACCGCGGCGTGCGGGACTTCGCGCAGCTCGCAGCGACCGCCGATCAGCCGCCCGACGGCGGAGCCGAGCGCGCGATGGATGGGGTGTCACCCTGTCGGGCGGCCCACCCCTGTTCCTCTACTCCCGGGCTGACATGCGCCGCGCGCGGCCGCGTCCGATCGCCGCCGTCATCCTGCACGAGCTCGGGCACCTCCTGCCTGCTTGCGATTTGCCGATGCCGTGCGGGCCGACGAGCAACGCGTTGCGCCCGGCGCGGTGCGCGAGGTCGAGCACGCCGTCGAGGACGGGACCGACCGCTACGGCGGCCCTCATCACGCGCACCCGAGATACGCGACGGCGCCGCCGAGCCCGAGCAACGCGAGGGCCGCGACCCCGAGCCGTAGCCAGCCGCGACGCGGCGCGGCGAGGTCGAGCACCGGGCGCGTCGAGCTCCGGTACGGTCCCACGGCAGGGACGTGGACCCGACGGATCTCGGGGCGCGCCGCCGCCTCGCGTGCCCGCCGCGCCAGCCTGCACGTGTCGCGCGCGGCGCTCGCGCCGGCGGCGCTGGGATTCACGGCGCTGCGTGCGGATCTCGCCGTGGTACGCGGAGACGTCGCGGAGAATCGCGAGCGAATCGGCGCGCTGCGGCGCGAGGTCTCGTCGCTGCGGTCTTGGGCGCAATCGCATTCACATTCTTCGTCGGCGCTCGGGCGCATTGCTACCTGGTGCCCTCCAGAGCACGGATGTGGTGCCACGCGCGACGGAGCTGGTGCGCCAGGCTCGCGAGGAGCTCCAAGCGGGTCTCGCCGACTCCGAGCGCCGCAAGCCGCTGAGCCCGAAGAGCCGCTCGCCCTTCCCCGGCATCTCGAAGACCGCCCTTCCCCGGCATCTCGAAGATGTTCGTCATCGCAGGCGGGTCGCCTCCGGCGTCGAAGGGGCCGGCGAACTGCGGCCGGATCTCCCTCGCGAGCGCTGTGGCGTCCATCCGATGAAGCTACCGAAGCGCGGCCGGGCGCTCCGCTCGGCATTCGTGGAAGCGAGCGCAGCCGCGCTGACCGTGGCCGCGCGCCGGCCACGCTCGAGATCGTGGGAGTCGTCGCCGGCCCAATGGCCGGTGCGCTCGCCGGCACCGCCATCGCGGTGTCCATCGTGGACGACGACGCGACCGCATAGGTCACGAGCGCGGCCACGCGCAGTATCATCGCGGGCGATGGCCGATTGTCTCCATCGCGTCCCCGCCGCGGGGGACGAGCTCGGACTGTCGGCGACACGAACGACGCCCGGGCCCGATCCGGCGCGCGTGCTCCGAGTGTGGCCTGGGCTGCTTCTCCTGCTCCTGCTCGCGTCGTGTGGCGACGACGCTCCGGCCGCGCGCGACGCGGCGCTCGACGGACCTGCGCCGCCGCGATCCGACGCGAATCCGCGGTTGGACGCGAGCGAGCCGCGCGACGCGGCGACGCGGCCGGACGTCGGACCTTCGGACGCGGCGATGTCGATGCGGGTCGACCGCGTGAGCGATCGGGGCGGCGTCACGTGGACGTTCGCGGAGCCGGTCCTCGCCGGGCAGTTCGTGACGGGCGACTGGTGGGTCGTCGGTCCCGCGACGGTGATGGCAATCGATCCCGCACCCGGTGGAGGGCGAAACGGGAGTGTGCTCAATCTGCCTCCGGTCGACGACGAGACCGGGTTCGACGACCGAACGACGGAAGGACGATTCAATCCGGCGCTCGGAGCGTCATTGCCGATTGCATTGTCGCCCGGCGATCGACTGGCATCGTCGATCTCGGTGAGCGAGCCGGGGCTGGTGGAGAACTGGCTGCGTGAGGGAAGCGGCGAACGATCCGATTCGCCGGTCGCGAGCGTCTCGATCCTCACGTGCCTCGCCGACGTGCCGCCCGAGGACGGCTTCCGCCCGTCTTATGCGGATCCGGCGGTGCGGGTGCGGCGTCTGGCGGAGATCGATCGGGCGCTCCTCCCGAATCTCGCGCCGCCGGGGCCGATCGACACCGCGTTGCTCGACGACCTCGCCAATCGACTTTCGCGGCCCTGGGTCGACAATCTCTATTTCGGGTTCGACGCCCAGGTCGAGACCATGGCCATGTACGGTCGCGAGATGGGCCGCGTCGCGGGAATGGCCAGCTTGTTCCTCCTCGTCGAGGTTCCCGAGGACCAGCGCGCCACGCAGGAGAGATTGTTGATCGGCTTCCTGCAGCGAGGGATCGACCTCTGGGGATTGGTCGGGGCCGGTCATCCGGGATGGCCGGCATTCGGCGGGCACGGCAGCGGCCGCAAATGGCCCATCGCGTTCGCAGGGATTCTCTTCGGGGATGCCGAGATGGCGGCACCGTCGCAGGCGTACCCGGACGCGTACTTCGGCGAAGACATGCACACGGCCTTCACCGACGATCTGCCCTACGGGCCGGCCTGGAACGGCGCCACCGTCGTGTACACCGGTCATCGCGGCGTATGGCGCGGCATGCCCGTCTCGGACGACCCGGCGTGGGGACCCTACGAGCATCTCGCGCCCGCCGATTGGCTGGACGACATCGGCGAGAGCTACCGCCGGTGCTGCACGAGCCAGGCGTGGGTGGGCCAGGCGCTCGCCGCGCGATTGATGGGCGCGCAATCGGCGTGGGGCCACGACGCGTTCCTCGCCTACGTCGACCGCTGGATGGACCCGACCGGCGACGCGGCGTACACGCAGGCCATCTTCGACATGAACGGCTCCGACTTCCGTGCCGATTGGGCTGCCCACGGCCAAGGCTGGGACGATTTCGTCGAGTCGATGTGGCACGCCTACCGTTGAGCCGCGCGGGGGCGCTCCCCGTGCGAGCAGGGTCCCCCGCTCGTCGGTCGATGGCGCGACACGCCCGCGGTCACCTCTCGGGCGCGTCGCTCGGGGCTGGCGCAGGCGCGCCGCTCGGACCCGGGGCGCGACCCTCGCGATAGACGAACGCGTAGACGGTCGGCAGCACGAAGAGCGTCAGCAACGTGGCGCTCACGAGACCGCCGATGACGACCGTGGCGAGCGGGCGCTGCACCTCCGCGCCCGCGCTGCCGGAGAGCGCCATCGGGAGAAAGCCGAGCGCGGCGACCGTCGCGGTCATCACCACGGCGCGAAGCCGTCTCTCGGCGCCTTCGCGTGCGGCGTCGCGCGGCGACAGGCCTGCTTCGGCGCGGAGCTTCTTGATCGTGGTGAGCAGCACGACTCCGTTGAGCACGGCGATGCCGAAGAGCGCGATGAACCCGATGGCGGCGCTGATCGAGAACGGCATGTCGCGCGCGACGAGCAAGAGCACGCCGCCGACGGCCGCGAACGGCACGTTGAGGAAGATGAGGAGCGACGCCTTGAGCTCGCCGAACGCCATGTAGAGAAGGACGAGGATGAGCCCGAGCGCGAGCGGCACGGCCACCGCGAGACGTTCGGTCGCCGCCGCGAGGTTCTCGAACTGACCCCCCCAGTGGACCACGTAGCCGGGCGGCATCGGCACCTCGCGCCGTACGTGCTCCTGCGCTTCGCCGACGAAGCCCGCCAGATCGCGGCCACGCACGTTGACCTCGACCGTCGTGCGCCTGCGAACGGCCTCGCGGCTCACGCTTGCCGGCGAGTCGACGATCGAGAGCGTCGCGATCTGTCCGAGAGGGACGAGCGGGCCTTCGGGGCCGCTGACCGGAAGCATGCGGAGCTGCGCCGGGTCCTCGCGCAACTCCGCCGGGATGCGAACCTGCAGGCGGTAGCGGCGCTCGCCCTCGTAGACCTGACCGACCTCGCGACCACCGACGGCCTCGATCGCGTCGAGCGCGTCGCGCACGTTGAGTCCGTATCGAGACGCCGCCGCGCGATCGACCGTGACCTCCAGCGTGGGCAACCCCGCGAGCTGCTCGCCGCGCACGTCGGAGGCGCCCCGCACGTCGCGGACGGCAGCCTGCACGCGGCGCGACAGACGCTCGAGCGTGCCCAGGTCGTCGCCGTAGACGGTGATCGCGACGTCGGACCGCGTGCCGCTGATGAGCTCGGCCATGCGCAGCTCGATGGGCTGCGAGAACGAGAAGCCCATGCCCGGAAGGCGTGCTTCGAGCCGTTCCGACATCGCACGCACGAGCTCCTCGCGCGTGCGCGCCGTCGTCCACTCGCGCTCCGGCCTCAGGATCACGATGCAGTCGGAGAGCTCGACCCCCATCGGGTCGGTCGCGATCTCCGGACGCCCGGTCTTCGAGATGACCGTGACGACCTCCGGGAACGTCCGCATCACGCGCTCGAACCGCGTCGCGCCGGCGACGCTCTCCTCGATCGACACGCTCGGCAGCCGCAGCAGCTGGATGGCGAGCGCTCCCTCGTCGAGCCGCGGCACGAACTCGGCGCCCATGCGCGACGCGACCACCGTCGTCCCCGCGAGCGTGGCGAGCGCGAGCAGCATCACGGTCTTGGGCCACGCCATCACCGTGCGGAGCGCGGGCGCGTAGACGCGGTGGAGCGCGCGAACGAGCAGCGGCTCGCGGGCCTTTCCGTGCCGAAGGAACGTGGCGACGAGCACCGGGACGAACGTGAGCGATGCGACGAAGGCGCCGCCGAGCGCGAAGAGCACGGTGATCGCCATCGGCTTGAACATCTTTCCCTCGATCCCGGCGAGGGTCAGGATGGGCACGTAGACGAGCACGATGATCGCCTCGCCGAAGAGCGCGGCGCGCCGCACGTCGAGCGTCGAGCCGAGCACGACGTCGGCGGCCTCACGGTAGGACAGCGGACGGTCTCTACCGCGCGCGGCGGCGGCGAGGTGAACGACGGCGTTCTCGACGACGATGATGGAGCCGTCGACGACGATGCCGAAGTCGATCGCCCCGAGGCTCATGAGGTTCCCGCTCACGCCGAGCGCGTGCATGCCGGTGAACGCGACCAGCATCGAGAACGGGATCGCGAGCGCGACGATGATCCCGCCGCGCAGGCTTCCGAGAAGCAGGAACAGCACGGCGAGGACGATGAGGGCGCCCTCCGCGAGGTTGGTCGCCACCGTCTCGAGCGTCCGATTGACGAGGTCGGCGCGGTCGTAGAACACGTCGAGCCGGACTCCCGGCGGGAGCGACGGCTGGATGCGCGCGATGCGTTCCTTCACGCGTTGGACGACCTCGCGACCGTTGGCGCCGACGAGCATCATCACGATGCCGGTGACGACCTCGCCACGACCGTCGCGCGTGACGGCGCCCTGCCGGAGCATCGGCGCGAACCGCAGACGCGCCACGTCGCGCACGCGCACGGGAACACCGTCGGCGCGCGTCTCGACGAGCACGTCGCCGATCTCCTCGAGCGACTGGATGCGTCCCTCGCCGCGCACGAGGACTTGCTCGCCGGTTCGCAGCAGGTAGCCGCCGCCGGCGGTCCCGTTGTTGCGCTCGAGCGCTTCGAACAGGACGTTGAGCGAGACGTCGAGCGCGCGAAGGCGATCGGGCAGCACCTCGACCTCGTAGGTCTTCAGCTCGCCGCCGAACGCGTTGACCTCGACCACGCCGGGGACCGAACGCAGCTCGAACGCGACGAACCAGTCGAGCGTCGAGCGCAGCTCCATCGCGGAGTGACAACGGTCGGTGTCGGGCTGTCCGCGGGCACAAGGGCGGTCGCTGCGCACCTCGAGCTGCAGCACCTCGCCGAGGCCCGAGCTGATCGGACCGAGCTCGGGAGAGACGTCGCGCGGAAGGTCCTCCCGCGCGTGCGTGAGGCGCTCGGCCACCAGCTGGCGCGCGCGCAGCAGGTCGGTGTCCTCCGCGAAGACGATCGTCACCGCCGACAGGCCCGCGCGCGACACGCTGCGGATCTGCTCGACCCCCGGCAACCCGCTCATCGCGGACTCGATGGGGAACGTGAGGGTGCGCTCGACGTCGAGCGGACCGAGCGCAGGCGCCGTGGTGAGCACCTGCACCTGCAGGTTCGTGACGTCGGGGACCGCGTCGATCGGCAGGCGCAGCGCGTTGCGCACGCCGAGCACACCCACGATCACGACGAACGCGAGCACCAGCAGCCGCCACTGGAGACACAGCTCGAGAAGCCGCTTCATCAGTGCGCGTGGCCTTCGGAGAGCTCGCCCGAGCGCAGCGCGCTCATCAGCACGAATGCGCCGTTCGTCACGATGGCCGCTCCTTCCGTCAGCCCCGCCGAGACCACTTGGTGTGCGCCGGCGCGCCGGCCGAGCGTCACCGTCGTGGGTCGGAAGGCGCCCGGCCGGCCGGCGGGCACGAACACCACCGGCTGGCCATCGACCGTCGCCACCGCGTCGGCGGGGACGACGAGCGGGCGTTGATCCGCCTCGCCTCCGACCAGCTCGATCGAGCCGAACAGGCCGCTGCGCAATCGAGCGTCGGCCGCGTCGAGCGTCACGCGGATCGGTAACGACCGGCTCGCCTCGTCGAGCGCCGGTGCGACGTACGCGATGCCTCCTGCGAGCGCGAGATCGGGGAACGCGTGCAGCCGCACCACAACGCGCATCCCGACCGCCACGCGCGAGACCTCGAGCTCGGGCACGCTGCCGCGGACGGAGACGCGCGACGGATCGGTGATGACGAACGCCGGCTCGTCCGTGCCCGCGGTCTCTCCGAGCGTCGCGTGGAGCTGGACGATCACGCCGTCGATCGGGGCGCGGAGCGACAGCTCGCCCGAGCGCCCCGACCCGAACACCGAGAGCTGGCTCTGCAGGCCGACGATCTCGGCGCGTAGCTCGCGTACCTGGGCCTCGGCCTCGACGAGCCCGCGACGTGCGCCGATGCCCTCGCCGATGAGCTGCTCCTGACGTCGTTGCGCCGCCTCGGCGGCCGCCAACCGGGCGCGCGCTTGCTGCAGCCGAGAGCGCGCCTGCGAGACGTCGCTCGATGCGAGCACACCGAGGAGCTGGCCTCGTCGCACCTCTTGCCCGAGCGACACGGCGACCCTCGTGAACCGACCGGAGACGAGCGGCCCGACGTGGGCGGTGCTGGTGGGCTCGAACTGGATCTCCGCGGGAAACGCGATGCCGCCGCCGATCGCGCGACGCTCGACGCGCCCCACGCGTACCTCGGACGCGGCGATGGCCTCGGCGCTCAGATGCACCTCGTCGCGCGGCTCGTCGGCGTCCGCGCGGCCGCGCTCGGCACCTCCACGCGGTCGCCCGCGCTCCTCGTGCTCGCCGTGCGCCTCGTGCTCGTCGTGCTCGCGCGCGGGCTCGCCGCCCGAGCATGCGGCCACCCACAGAACGGTCCACAGGCAGGCGCGCATCAGTGTCCCCCCGCGTGGTGATCGCCGTGGTCGTCGTGCCAGAGGTCGACGCCGACCTCGCGTTCGAGGGCGGCCAGCGCGACGAGGTAGTCGCGGTGCGCGTCGAGCGCATCGCTCTGGATCCGCAGGAAGCGCTCGCGACCGATGGAGAGCTCCAGCAGGTCGATCTCGCCGAGCTCGTACGCCCGCCCCAGCAAGCCGAGGTTCTCGGCGAAGCGCGGCAGGATGTCGTCGCCGTAGCTCCGCAGGCGGCGCGCGGCCGCGACGACCTGGCCGCGCGTTCGCGCGATACGCGCGGTCAACGTGCGCTCGTCCGCCGACAGCTCGGCCTCCGCCACCGAGAGCTCGGCCCGCGCGCGCGCGCGTTCGCCGCGATTCCTTCGGAAGATCGGAAGCGGAAGGCCGACCGCGCCCATCACGACGTGCGTCGCTTCACCGCCCGCGCCGGGATCGTGCTCGAGGCGGTAGGTCACGCCGACGACGGGACGCGGCCACGTCTCGCGATCGGCGACCTCGACGCGCGCGGCGCTCGCACGCACCGCCGCCCGCCGGGCACGCAGAGCAGGAACACGTCGGTACGCGGTGGCGACCAACGTCTCGAGAGAGGGCGGGTCACGCGGCGCATCGAGGTGCCCGGCGGGCATCGGTGGCCGGGCGGGCGGCCAACCCGAGACCTCCGCGAGCGCGAGCCTGACGGCGAGCAGCTCCTGCTCGGCGACGAGCACGGCCTGCCGCGCCTGCGCCACCTCGGCTTGCGCCAGACGAAGCGCGAAGGTCGACGCGTCGCCCGCGGCGAGCCTGCGCTCGACGATGTGCACGAGGCTCTCCTGGAACGCGAGCACGCTCCGAGCGAGGGCCACACGCTCGCGAGCCACGAGCGCTTGGTGGAAGCCCGCGTGGATCTCGCAGTGGACGATCCATCGCGCATCGGCGATGCGCGCTTCGGTCACGGCGTGTTGGCGGCGCGCCGCGGCGAGACGCCGTCCGCGCTCGCCGCCGATCTCGAAACGCTGCGCGATGCCGGCCTCCACCTCGATCCCCGCCCCCCCCGTCGCGAGACGAGGCCCGGCGGCGACCTCGAGCTCGGGCTCGTCGGGGACCTCCGGAGACGCGGCCACGCGCTCCGCCCGCGAGCGCACGCGTTCGCTCCGCGCAGCCTCCAGCGCCGGCGAGTGACGGTCCGCGAACGCGAGCAGCTGATCGAGCGAGACCTCGCGCCCCGCGGCGAGGATCACCTCGGCCCGTCGGATCGCTGCACGCTCGGACGGACCCCGAGCTGCGGACGCGCGACTCGCGCCGCGCACGACGACGAGCTCGCCGCCGACCGCCTCTTCGCGCATCGAGGCCCGTTCGGCGGACACGCCGCCACAACCCGACACGACGCCCGCGATCCACGCGAGCCTCCACACCGCCATCCTCCGCCACGACCGAGACACCGAGCCCATCTCGACCTCCACGCACGACACGACCGCGCGCGCTCGCCTGCGAGCACGACGTTGTCCGACGTTCGATGGCGCGAACGCGATCCTCGCGGCAGCGCCGCCGCGAGCGCGTCCCCCATCGGGCACGTCGGCAGTGGGTACCGGCGGTCAGGCTCGGGGGACGACGAGGATCTCGGCGGGCTCGGGCGACGCCGGCGCGCCCGCCATCGGAGATGGCGCGAGCCTCACGCCAGCGGGCGGAGCGATCGACGAGCTCACCGACTCGATCGGCGCGAGCACGCGCAGGCAACGCGCGCAGTCGCCACAGTCGCCGCACGCCGGCGGGCACTCGTCGTCGCAATCGCCGACATCGTCGTCCGCGCAACCCGCTTCGTCGCCGACCGCGTGGTGCACGACATCGAGCACCGCTTCGAGCCCGTTCGAGCCCAC
Source organism: Deltaproteobacteria bacterium (assembly GCA_020854145.1). GTDB lineage: Bacteria > Myxococcota_A > Polyangia > Polyangiales > JADZFZ01 > JADZFZ01. The sequence continues at coordinate 9,224 of JADZFZ010000807.1, forward strand.
GGACGCCGACAGCACGGCGGCCGTCGCGAGCGCGATCCAGGTCGTGCCGATGGAAGCGAGCCTCAAGCCGCCAGATGATACAGAACAACCGGCCGTCGCGCCGCCGTGCTTCAGACCGCCGGCTTGTCGGTCATGCCCGCGCCCTCGGTCGGCTTCGGCCAAGGCATCGTCGAGACGATCGAGCCGGCCGCCCACGTCACGAGGAGCACGAGCCCGTACGGAAGCCACGTGGCGCCGAGGCTCGTCAGCGCGTCGAAGCTGCGAAGAACCAGCGCCGACACGACACCGAGATCGAGCAACGCCACGATCGCGGTCCACGCGACCGCCGTCGCGAGCGGAGCACGCGAGCCGCGCACGCGGAAGTAGCTCCATGCGAGCACCGCGAACACGATGGGCGTCAGGATCGCGTGCAACACCACCGTGCCCGTCCGGCCGAGCAGCACCGGCAGCGCGAGCATCATCGCGGCCGACACCGCCCATCCGAGCACGGCGTGCGTGACGAGACGCGGGAGCGCTCTTCCGGGGTGATCGACCGCATGGCCCGGGGTCGCTTCGGGCAGCTCCATCGCGAGCGCCGACGCCCACGCGCGCACACGGTCGGGATCCCGCCAGTCGCCGCTGTGGGTCTTGGCCATCGCGCTCGCCGGGAAGCCTTTCGCGTTCGGCTCGAGGCGACCTCCGAACGTGACGTGCGCGCGCGCCCCGATGCGCTCGGCGAGCACGGAGATCTCGGTTGGTGCGGGGATCTCTCGCCGGCTCGCCGAGTCGTCGAGCGGGCCGCTCGAGAAGAACCACACGGGGACCTTGCGCAGCGATGCGACGTTGCGGCTCACGAAGCGCCGCGCCTCGGCTGGCCAGCGATTCGCGTAGAGCGCCCCGCCGACGACCACGGCATCGAACGACGCCACGTCCTTCGCGGAGCGCGCGGGCGCCAAGGTCACGTCGAAGCCCTGCGCCTCGAGCACGTCGCCGACGATGCGCGCGATGCCTTCGGTCCCACCCCGTTTCGAGCCCCAGGTGACGAGCACGCGCATGACGCCCTCCTCTCGCGACCGATCCGCACGTGCTGCGCGAGCTCGGAGCGCCCACGCGAATCGATTGCGTGAGCGGGGCGTGTTCGTGGCCGTTTCGGGCCGGCGGCCGGATCCGCTGCAGGTCGCGTGCCCCACGACCGCGCGTCCGGTCACTCGATGCTACGCCCCCGACATGCTGGAAGGCGTCACCATCGAGCAGCTCCGAACGCTGCGGGCGGTCGCTCGCGAGGGCAGCTTCTCCGCGGCCGCACGCAAGCTCGGACGGGTGCAAGCCGCGGTCAGCCAATCGATCGATCGGCTCGAGGCTCAGCTCGGGCTTCGACTCTTCGATCGCACGGGCCGCGCACCGCGGCTGACGTCCCGCGGAGAGGCGGTCGTCGCGCTCGCCACACGCGTCCACGACGACGTCGAGGCGCTCGACGCGCTCGTCGAGAGCCTCAAGCGCGGCACCGAGACGCGGCTGTCGATCGCGCTCGACACGATGTACCCGGCCGCTGCGCTCGTGACCTTCGCCCGCGAGCTCGCGCGCGAGCATCCGTCGGTCGAGCTCGCGCTCTCGATCGAGACGTTGTCCGCGGTGACGGCGCTCGTACGCGATCGACGCGCGACGCTCGGGATCGCGGGTGAGGACGCCGACCTCACCGGGCTCGAGACCCGCCGCGTCAGCGAGGTGCGCCTCGTGCCCGTGGCCGCGGCCTCGCACGCGCTCGCGAAGCACGAAGGTCCCATCGACCGCGGCGCCCTCTCGCGCGCGACGCAGATCGTCCTGAGCGAGCGGGCCGCGAACGCCGGCGAGGTCGCCTCGAAGGACCACGGAGTGCTGTCGCCGCACACGTGGCGCGTGGCCGACCTCGCGACCAAGCACGCGCTCATCGCGGGCGGGCTCGGCTGGGGCCACATGCCGGAGCACGTCGTGCGGAGCGAGCTGTCCCGCAAGCAGCTCGTCGCGCTGCGAATCGGCACCTGGGGCGAGTGGCCGCCCCGACGAGCGCTCGTGCTCGTGCGTCGCGAGGGCGCGGTGCTCGGACCCGTCGGCCGCTGGGCGGAGCGCCGCCTGGCGACGCTCTGCAGGAGCGCCGTCCATCACGCGGCGTGACGACGGGACGAGCGCGCGGGCGAGCGCCGCAACCGGAAGGTGAACGCGCCGAGACGTCGTTCGTCGATGGGCGAGCCGTCCGTGTAGATCGTCAGCAACGGGATGTCGCGGTGCGCGCGCAGGAGGCTCTCCGCGACGAGCGCCGGGCCGCAGCCCCACGGGCTCGCGAGCACGACGCCGTCACACGCACGATCGGCCCAATGGTGGAGCACGCTGCCGACGGTGATGGGCGCCTCTCCGACGGGTGACGTCGCGCCGCGCGCGTGCGCCGCAGCGTGCGCAGCGCCTGCATCGTGACGCGGAAGCCACGGATGCCATCGTCGAACGCGCGCGTAGAGCGTGCGTCGCACGAGGCCCATCAGCGCGTGCGCCGCCGCTGCTTCGGCGGGATCTTCGGGCAACCCGACGAGCTCGTCGAGACCGTGCAGCGCGAAGTACTCGGCGAGCACGCTCGCGGGCTCGAGCAGCACGCGGACGCCGCGATCCGCGAGCTTCCGGCACAAGCCGTCGTTCGCGAAGTCGTCGAGACGAACGTAGACGTCGCCCGACAGGAGCACCGTCCGCAGATCGGCCCTCGATGCGTCGTTCGTGACAGCCGCCGCGAGATCACGCGCCGCTCGATCGAGGAGCGTCGTGACGTCGCGTGCGATGGCGATGGCGGACGAGACGCCCCCGAGACCGGACGTCGCGGGACGCTCGAGGATACGCGGCAGCTCGGCGACCGCCGCGCCATAGACCGCGTCCACACCGCCGGGCTCGCGCTCGGTCGCACGCAAGTAGTCGCGCATCTGTCGGAGCAGATCCCACGCGACGACTCCGGCCCAGACGCGACCGAGGAACCCGAGGCCGTGGCGCCGGTCGAGCGCGACGCGTCCGACGCGAACGCGATCGCCGTGCCCAGCGCGCTCGAGGCTGAGCTGGTCCTTCGCCGCGAACAGGCAGTTGCGGCACATGCCGCTGCCCCCGACCTGCGCGAGCTCCACCGGTGCGCCGTCGGTGCGTTCGACGTGCTCCCGGAACGCGCCCCAGACCAGCTGGTACGCGACGCACTCCTTGCCCGAGCAATCGCGTCTTCCGAGCTCCAGCATCTCGACGCTCGGCGAACGCGTTGGCACCGCCGTGCGTCCGGTCGATCGGTAGGCAGCCGCGAGGATCGCGGACGGCTGGTCGCCGAGCGAGAAGACCGCGATCGGCGGCGCGCCCGGCTCCGCACGCGCCTCGACCGCGGGCACGCGCGACATCATCGCGAGCCGCGCGGGCGACGCAGACGACGGACGGCGGTCGTGCGCGCGAACGGTGTGGAGGAACGCCTGCAGCCGCGTGACGTAGCCCGCTGCGCCGCCGTGTCCGTCGCTCTCGAGCACGACGTGCGGATGACCGTCGAGCAGCGCGGCGAACGCCTGTTCGACGAAAGACCCAGGCCCACATCCGAAGGCCGAGAGCCACACCGGGTAGACGTCGCCTTCGCCTCGCGCCCAGAGACCGACCTCGAGCGCCGTACGCGCATCGGCCCACGGCACGTCGGGCAGGCGCACGTGATCGGCCCCGAGCGGGACGCACTCGGCCGGGAGCACGACGACCCCGTGATCGCGCAGGATGCGCGGGATGTCCGCGTTGACCGCGCGGTCGTGGACGACGTGCGCCATCCCGACGAGCGCCACCGCCGGGTGCCCGCCGGCACGCGCGTACGCGAGCGCGTCCCGTCCGATTCGCCGGCGTCGCTCGGTCCACGCACGTTGGGCTTCTTCGGCGCGCGCGATGGCACGGTCTGCGCGCGCGACTGGAAGGTCGAGCGCGGCGGCGACGCTTCGCGCAGCGAGCCGATCACCCAGCAGACCGCGCCCCATCCCGAGCTTCGGCGACACGAGCCGCGCACCGTCGCGTCCCGAGAGCGCCGACCGGATCATCTCCGGCATGGCCTGCTCCATCGGGCACGTCTTGCCCTGGTCGCCGAGCCCGTCGTCCACCTCCTCGACGACGGGCAACAGCACGACGGGCAGCTCGGCCGCCGCCACCACCCCGTGCGCGATCTTCACCGGCGCGCACGCGTCGTAGCTCGTCGTCAGCTTCTCTCCGTTCGCGAGCGAGCGCGCCGTCGAGGCCATCAGCATCGGTCGCGCCCCGAGGCCCGCGAGCAAGCCTGCCAGCCAAGGCGCCCGTCCTGCGAGCGCACCCACGAGCGGCACACCGACGGGCGGAGCGTCCTCGTCCAGGTCGTCGGCGAGCGACAGCTCGTGCAGCGCGGCATCGCGCAGGTGGAAGACGTCGGGCGCGTCCGCCGGCAGCTTCGGGCGAGCTGCCGTCGAGACCTCGAACTTCGGGCACGCGCCGCCCGAGAGCACCGTCCGGCGCTCGACGCCCCCGATGCGCACGACCGCGCGCTCGATGGTGCAGTACGTCGAGCAACCTTTGTCGCGACATCGAATCTCGGATCGCTCCTCGACCTTCGCGCCGAGCAGCGCCGTCAGCTCGACGCGCGGTCCGTCCACCGCGCCGGGCAACGCAGCGCGCGCGCACAGACCGATGCCCCACGCGCCCATCGCGCCGGGGTTCGGCGGCACGACCACGTCGCGTCCGCTCAGCGACGCGAGCGTCCAGGCGAGCGGCTCGCTCTCGGCGGGCTTTCCTTGGAAGAGGATCGTCTTGCCGAACGTGCGCTGCTCCATGACGCGGTTGAGGTAGTTCTGGAGCACGGATCTCTGGAAGCCGGCGAAGATCTCCGCAGCGACGAATCCCTCGCGCTCCGCCTCCGCCGCCGCTTCGACGACGAACACGGTGCACATCTGCCCGAGCTCCGGCACGCGAGTCGCGGTGGCCGAGAGTCGGTGCAGCTCGCCGACGTCGTGGATCCCGTAGAGGTTGGCCTGCTCTTCGAGGAACGATCCCGTACCCGCGCTGCACGCCTTGTTCATCCCGCTCTCGACGATCTGTCCCGACGCGATCTGGATGAACTTCGCGTCCTGGCCCCCGATCTCGACGACGGAGAGGCTGGCGCCACGGCCGGGATCACAGCGCACCGCAGCGGTCGCGTGCGCCACGATCTCGTTCTCGACGACGAGACGTGGACCGAGATCGGGGTACGCCGCTCGAAGCACGGTGGCGACGGCCTCGCGGCCCGAGCCGGTCACGGCGATCGCACGGACCTCGGGCGCACCCGCGGCGAGCACGGCCTCGACCAGACGTCGCGCAGCCTCGACCGGGTTGCCCCGCGTCCGATCGTAGACGTCGTGGAGCGGCGCACCCGTCGCGAGCGACGTCAGCACCGCTTTGCTGCCGGTCGAGCCGAGGTCGAGCCCGAGCACCGACGGCGTCGCGTTGCGATCCTCGTCGATCGCCCAGGCCGGCAGGCGGATGACGCGATGGGCTGCGCAGCGCGCCGAGGGAAGCGCACGAACGCGCGAGGGCCTCGATCGCAAGAGCCCGCTCGCGCTCTCGGGCAGGCGGTGCGCCGCCTCGTCGCCCCGTTGCGCGATCTGCTCCAGCGCGATGCACGCGGCGCCGATCGCCTCCAGATGACGCGCCCACGACGGCACGACGACCTCGGCACCGAGCAACGACGCGAGCGCGGCGCGGAAGGTCACGAGCGATGCGCCTCCACCGATCGCGAAGACCGGGCCGCCGCCGCCGGCCCGTTCGACGAGCCCCGCCACGTGCGACGCGATGGACCCGATGTAGCCGCGCAGCAGCGCGTCGGTGGGCTTCCCCTGATTCGCGTAGTGCGTCAGCTCGCTCTTGGCGAACACCGAGCAGCGCGCCGTGATGGGGATCTCGTCGCGCGTCGCGCTCGCGAGCCGGTCGGCTTCCTCGATGCCGAGACCGAACCGGCCGGCCATCTTGGCCATCGTCTCTCCGGTCCCCGACGAGCACTTGTCGCTCTCGAGCAGCGCAGTGCGTCCTTCGCCGTCGCGCACGAGCACGCCGTAGCCGCGCGCTCCGACGTTCACGATGCGGAGCGGCCCGGCGGGAAGGAGCCAGAGCGCCGCCTCCAGGCACGCGTCCTCGGGCAACGCGCCGAGCGCGGGCGCGTGCACCACGTCGCCGTGCAGGCCCGTCGCGCCGAGAGCGGCGCACCGAGCTGCCTCCACCGATGGGTAGAGCGAGCGGAACACCTCCAGCGGCTTGCCCTCGTGGCACGCGATGGCGTCGCGCACGACCCGGCGGCGACCCGTGGCGGCGTCGTGCTCGACCACGGCGATCTTCACCGTCGCCTTGCCGAGGTCGACCCCCGCGGCGCGCACCGTGCCGCTCACCGAGGCCTCATGCCGGGGCACCGGCGCGCGTCGTCTTCGTGACGTGGACGACCCAGCGCTCGGGCCCTTTCTCGCGCTCGTCCCAGACGACCTCGCCGAATCGCTCGGTCTGGAGCTGGTGGTAGAGGACCCACGGTGGCGCGTCGATGACGAGCTCCAGCGTCTCGCCCGGCGACAGCGCATCGAACTTCCGCGCGACGAGCGTCCCACGCTCGGCCAACCCGACCTCCGTGAGGTCCAGCGTTCTCATGCTTCGACTCCTTCCGTCCTCGTGCCGGAGCTCGTGAGACGGCACGGCACGTTGGCGAGCGCGGGGATGCCCGACAGCGGATCGCGATCGCGGTCGTCGGTCAGCGCGTTGAGCCCGGGGCTGCCGAACGGAACCACCACGAGCCCTTCGCGCACGTCGGGATCGAGCTTCACCGTGACCTCCGCGCTGCCCACGGCAGTCTCGAGCCACCCGCGTGCGCCGTCGGCGAGCCCCCGCCGCTCGGCGTCCGCAGCGCACAGCGACGCGACGAGCCCGTTCGCGGCCCGACCGATCGCGCGAGTCTTGCCGTTGACGAACCCGCGGTCGCGCGCGCACGTCGTGAGCACCAGATCGTGACCCTCGGCCGACGGCTCCGACGGCTCTCCGCGCAGCGCCTGCTCGAGGGCTTCGACGAACCGCGCCGGCGCGAGATCGATCCGCCCGCCGCGCCGTCGGATGCCGGACGCGAGCCACCGAGGATCGAGCGCCGCGGGTCGCACGCCCGCGCTTGGCGCCCGAGCACCCCGTCGCGTCAGCGAGAACCTCGTCGCGAGCGGCAGCAGGACCTCGAGCGCTCCCTCGGGCGACACGGGCCGTTCCCCCGCGCGGATCAGACGCGACGCGACGCGAACGGCGACGTCGATCGCCGCGGGCGAGAAGAGCGGCATCCCCAGCGCGCTCGCGAGATCCGCGAGGATCGCGACCTCCGATCGCGAAACGCCGGGAGGCGAGACGACGCGTCGCGAGAGCTGCGTGTAGCGACGCGGCACGCGGTCGGGCAGCAGCAGGTGGACGTCCTCCTTCTCGAGGTGGTGCGCGCACGGCAGCACGACGCTCGCCAACGCGGTGGTCGCGGTCGGCACCACGTCGAGCACGACGAGGGTCTCGAGACGTTCGAGCGCACGCCGCACCTTGGCCGTGCTCGGCAGCGACTCGAGCGGATCGGCCGCGACGACCAGCAGCGCTCGGATGCGCCCCGGCCCGTCGTCGAGGATCGCGTCGGCGAGATCCGCGGGCGGCAGGATGCCGAGGACCGATCCGGCTGCGACCTTCGTGCGCGCGAGCATCCCGCGGAAGTCGACGAAGCCCGGGTTGTGCACCATCCCGCCCCGCGCACCGAGACCCCCGAGCACGCC
>JADZFZ010000808.1 GCA_020854145.1 Deltaproteobacteria bacterium
CTCGCCGTCGAGGAAGACACCGAGCTGGCCGATGACGTTGTCGCCCCAGCAGAAGACGCGACCGGTCGACTCGACGGCGCACGTGTGGCGCGAGCCGAGGCCGAGGCTCGCCACGGAGAGCCCGACGGCCGAGGGCGTGGCTTGCTCCCCGGCGCGGTCGCGGTCGCCGGTCTGCCCGTCGTAGTTCATCCCCCAGCAGAGGATCTCGAGCGCGCGTCGCGCGCAGGTGTGACCCGAGGCGAGATCCGGACCACCGGCCGCGACCTCGAGCACGGCCGTCACGCCCTCGATGGGGATGGGCGAGGGCTCGGTCGATCCTCCGGCCGGGGGGTCTCGGGCCAGCTGCGCGGTGAAGTTGTTGCCCCAGCACGACAACGTGCCGCGCTCGAGCGCACACGCGTGCGCGCTCCCGACGGCGAGCCCCTCGGCGGCGGTCACACCGAGGACCTCGACCGGCGTCGCCGACTCTCCACCATCCAGCCCCGCGCCGAGCTGTCCCTCGCGGTTGTCGCCCCAGCAGAGCACGCGTCCGGCTCGCGTTCGCGCGCACGTGTGGAACGCGCCCGCGTCCAGCTCGATCACGTCGGCGAGCCCTCCGACGGCTTGCGGACGCTCGTCGCCGTCGCCACGTGCATCGCCCCAGCAGACGACCGTCGAGTCGGCGAGCAGCGCGCAGCTGTGCTCGGAGCCGGCAGCGACGCGTTCGGCGCCGACGACACCGAGCACGCGGGTCGGCGGCGCGGTCGTCTCCGCGAGCGAGGGCGCGCTCTGACCCGAGGCGTTGCCGCCCCAGCACCACACGTCTCCCGACGCGAACGCGGCGCAGAGGTGCGTGCGCCCCGACGCGACATCGACTGCGCCGTCGGGCAACCCGGGGACGAGCGTCGGCTCGAACGGAAGGTCGGTGCCCTCGGGGAACCCTCGTTCGCCACCAGCGTTGCTACCCCAGCACGCGATCGATCCCGTGTCGCGCCGCGAGCACGTGTGGAACTCGCCGCCGGTCACCTGGACCACGCGCCCGGTGGGTGGGCCCATGTCGCCCGCGTCGCGCACGTCCGCGTCGTCGACGATGGCGCCGTCGCGCGTCGCGTCCGGCGGCGGGCTCGTCGCGTCGTCCGCGCCCGCGTCGCGCCCCGCAGCGTCGACGCCGCCGTCGCTGGACGCGCAGCCGCCGATCGCGTCGCACACCTCGGGCGGGAGCTCTTCCGGCGCCACGTCGTGATCGGCGCACACGAGCGCGCCGCCGACGATGACGCGGAAGGGCAGCGCGTCCGGGCAGTCGCCCTCCGTCGGCCCCGCGACGTCCGGGTGGAAGGCGCAGTACTCGTGGCGCTCGACGACGACCTTCTCGGCGCGACCGCACGAGACGACCACGGCGTCGTCGGAGCACGCGACGAGCGAGAGCGCCGAGAGCGCCAGCACGAGGACGGCGACGAGGGAGCGCACGCGAGCCACGAAGATTCTACCGGGCTCGCGTCCCACGCGCGCCGCCGTCAGAAGCCGTCGGGGATGCGGCCCTGCAGGCAGCTGATCGTGTTGGGTGCCCACCAGGTCGACGGCAACGCGTGCTCCTGTGGGATGCCCGACGGCGGCAGCCCTTCGCGCGACGACCAACGCGGCTCCTCGCCGGGCAGCAGGGAGTGGAGCCCGCTCTGGATCGCGTGGATCACGTACGTGTGGCCGGCGGTGCGGCAATCGAGTCGCTCGGTGAACGCTCGCGCGAATCGCTTGCCGACGTCCGCGCCGTACGTCTCGCAAGTGCGAAACCAGAAGAGGCCATCACGCCCGCGGAGCATCCGATCATGGACGGCGCTCCATCGCGCGGCGTCCGGGTGCTCGGGCCCGAGCGACGAGAGATCGAGCACCTCTCGGCCGCAGACGGCGCTGCCCCAGTGGCCGTGTCCCCAGTACTGCACCTCCGCCAAGCGACCACGACGCGAGACGTCGAGCAGCCGGTCGAGCGCCTCGCTCCAGGACGCCACGCCGAAGCTCTCGTCGATGCGGCCGAGCCACGCGTAGAGGTTCGTGCCGAGCCTCCACCACTCGGTCAGACCGAGCCGGCGCACTCCCGTGCAGGTGCGATCGAAGAGCACGACGCGGAGCGCACGCAACGCGAGAGAGGCTAGCGCACGCGCGAGCCCCCACGGAGAGTCAGTCGAGGAAACGTTCGATGTGCGCGGCGACCTCGGGCGCGTGCGAGAGCGCCATCCAGTGTCGCGCGCCCGGGACGACGACGAGACGCGCCTCGGGCAAGAGCGCGCATAGACGCTCGGCTTGGGCAGGAGGGAAATGACCATCGTGCTCCGCCCAGAGCAGCCGCACGGGTCGCCGGAGGGTCCAGTAGCGATCGGGCAGCGACGGCAGCGCGCGCTCGTAGCCGGCGCACATCTTCGCGAGCCGATCGCGAACGGACCGCTGGTGGAACGCCGCTGCGAAGTCCGCGTCGAGCTCCTCGGGCAAGACCGACGGATCGCGCAGGAACGACTGCTTGCAGCGCGCGTACACGAGCCCCGGTGCGAAGCGGAATGCCGCGTCCGCGAGCCCCGCGCGGCGCATCACCGCGATCTCGATCGAGGTCGCTTCGTCGCCGAACAGCAGCGACGACGTGACGACGACGGTGCCGACGCGCTCCGGATGGCGCGACGCGAAGACGAGCGCCGGAGGGCCACCCATGTCGGCTGCGACGAGGTCGACGCGCGCGAGGCCGAGCGCATCGAGCACGGCGCGCAGGTGCTCGGCGAGCGCGTCCGGATCGGCGGGGCCCTCGACCGGCGCCGAGCGGCCGAGGCCCGGCCAGTCGAACGCGATCACCTCGCGACGCGCGGCCAAGCGCGGTGCGACGCGCGCCCAGATCTGCAGGGTCTCGGGATAGCCGTGCAGCATCACGACCGGCAGAAGGCCCGAGGGCGCGTGCGCCCCAGGGCCCGCGACCCCACGCGGGCCGAGCCGCGCGATCCGCACTGCGCTCGGCGCGTCGAGAGAAGACGTCGCGAGCAGCTCGCCTGCGGGCGTCGTCGGCACCCGCTCCGCGCGATCGCGCGCCTCGTCGGCGACGACGCGTCGCACCGCTGCGCGCGCGGCGCGAACGGGGAGCGGCTCTCTCGTCAGCGCAGGGAACGCAACCTCGTCGAAGTCCGGCAGGAACAACGCCCCTCGCGCGCTCGCGTGCGTGAACACGGGCAGCGCGAGCGACGACAGCGCGGCCGTGTACGCCGAATGCTCGGGCGTCCGGAAGCCGGCGATGGGCGCATCGATCCCGTCGACGCGCAGGCGCGCCCGCGGATCGCCGAACCAATCGATCGCCTGCGCGACGAGCGTCCCTTCGCGCGACGGCCCGTCGATGCCCACGTGTCGGGCGGCCACGACGTCGAGCGCGACGGCGTCGGTCGATCCGTAGACGCGCCGCGGCTGCAGCGGACGGCGGGTCCCGAGAACGCCGAGCAGCCCATCGGGCACGTGCTCCCACGCGTCGAGCAACGCGGCGTGCGGCGGAAATGCGTCGATGGTCATCAGCGCCGCGGTCTCGCGGTCCGCGCGCCGCTCGGCGAAGAGGTGCTCGCCGATGCGCGCGCCGAGCCCCTCGGCGGTCTCGAGCGAGAGCAGCGCGGTGGCGGTCGGATGGCTTCGCAGCTTGCCGAGCAGCACGCGGACGTCCGCGTCGCGCCACGCCCGCGAGACGGTATCGATCCCCATGCCGCGTGCGTACGCGTGGTCGACCTGGTCGAGCTGCGCGTCCACGACCTCCCCGTCGAGCCCGAGGTAACGCGCGACCTCGGGCACGGTGCGACGGCGACGGTGCTCGTCGTAGTAGTTGCGCGCGTCGATCACGCGCGTGCTCGCTCCGTGCTCGCGCAGCCAATCGACGACGGCGCCGAGCACGGCCATCGACACGGCGGGCGACGGGTCGCGCCGATCCGCGATCAGCATGAACGACGTCTTGAGGGCGACGACGGGTGCGTGGTCGTCCCGCGTCGCCGCGGCGAGCAGCGCGCGCATGCCGATGGCCTCGAGCACCTCGCCCACGGCGGCGCGAACGTCCTCGCTCTGGCGCACCACCACGGGCGCGCCTTTGCCGAGCGGGTTCCGCCACGCGGGGCGGCCCGCATCGGGCATCGCCACGAACCGCTGCCCGACGGCCTGGAGCCTCTCGCGCAGCTCCGCAGCCGAGACCGACAGACCGTCGTCGGCACCGAAGGCGTCGGCGAGCACCGCGAAGATCTTCGCGTGGCGCTCTTCGTCGGCCGCCATGTGCACGAGCCCCTCGGCCTCCTCGAGCGACGCGACCTCCGGTGACCCGGCGAGCTCCGCCATGCGTCGCCACGCCATCGCCGCCGTCGTCTCGGCCGCGCGATTGAAACGGCAGAAGTCGGCGAACGTGTTCCAGTGCAGCGCTTCGCGCACCGCAGGCGGGATGCGTCCGCTCGCGACGCCGACGACCTCGAGCCCCTCGGCGACCAGGCGCGACACCGGCGCCTCCCGCCAAGCCAGATGGTTCTGCCGGCTCGAGACCCAGCCGCCCAGCAAGCCTTCGAGCTGCGCCTTCAGCGCCACCGCGCGATGGGCGAGGTCGGTGCGCCTCAGGAACGCACCGCGCACCCAGAGCGTGTGCGCCTGCTCGTCGCGCCACGCCCAGCGGATGGCGCGTGCGACGACGGCGCGCGCCTCGTCGTCGATGGGCATGCGCGCGAGCCGGTCCGCGATCACGCGCTCGCGGTACGCGACGGTCACGATGGCTTCGCGCTCGATGCCGATCGCCCACAACGCGTCGAGCTCCTCGCGCGGACGCCCCGCGTGCTCCGCCGCGAGGGCGGCGAGCTGCTGCTCGAACTCCGCGACGATCGCGTCGCTCATCGGCGCGACCCTAGCGCACCTCGCGGCTCGACCACGCGAAGCGGTGGGCACCTCGCACGAGAAGGCCCGGGCGACGCCATCTGCGCTTGCCTGGCGCGTTCCACCCTCTTCGACTCGGGCTCGCTTCGCTCGCCCGGCTCGTCACCCCTTCACTCGCACGTGAGCAGCGCGAGCTGCACGGACGGGTCGACGCAGCAGACCTCGTAGTCCCGCCACGCGACCGCGAAGCCGGTCCGGCTCGGCGCGAGCACGAGCGCGTGGTCGTAGACGTCGTGCACGAGGAGCGGATCGCCGAGGAACCATGGGTCCGCCTCGAGCCGCGCGAAGAAGACGCCGCCGCCTCTCCCGCTCGCGGGCGCACGCGCCACCCAGACGACGCCGTACGCTCCGAGCTCCTCGTTCCACTCGACGCTCACGTTCGCGAGCGGCACGTCGCCGTCGGTCTCGAGCAGGCGCTCGGCGTCACCGCGCGGAGCGCCCGATGGGTCGAGGACGGCGCCGAGGAGCCGCCACCTCCCGAGAGGCGGTGACGGCGGCTCCACCCAGAACAGGTGGAGGTCGGCTCCGGTCCAGCGGAGCCCCGCGATCTCGATGGACGACCCCGGCACCGCGACGACGTCCCCGATGCGACGGCCATCGCGGCCGAACGAGACGACGCGCGGGCCGAGCAGTCGGTTGTCGAAGGCGGCGACGAACCGGTCCGTCGTCCAGACGACGCGTCCGTTGCCCGCGATCCCTCCGAGCGACAGATCGGCGCTGCGCACGCGACCGTCGAGCTCCACGAGCGCGACGTAGAGCGCGCTCGGCGTGCCCTCGTCGGCCCAGACGACCGCGATCTCCGCGTCGGAGGCTGCGATCGCGGGCGCGTAGGGAAACGCGCTCGGTCGCAGGGTCAGGCGCGCCGAGGTCGCGGGCGCGGTGCCGTCCGCTGCCACCGGAGCGCCGCTCACGGAACCGCTGCCGCTCGCCGAGTACCACGCCGCGTACGCGCCGGCGCCGGCGAGCTCGAGCGTGATGGGTCCCTGCAGACCCTCGCCGGGCACGGCGGGGGGCAGGCTCGCGGCCGCGCCGATCGCGGCGCCGTCCCCGTCGACCGAGACGACGCCGGGAGGGAAGCCGCTGACCTCGCGCGCGAACGCGACGATGAACCCCTCCGGCGCGCGGGGCACGATGCCCAGGGGCGGCGCGCCGCGCGACGAGGAAGCGACGTGCACCTCGCCGGCCGGGACGACCGTCCGCGAAGCGCCGAGCGAGCACGTGCACCCGGACGTGTCGCGGACGCACGCCCCCCCTTCGCAGCGCTCTTGCGTGCACACGATCCCGTCGTCGCAGCCGATGTCGGCGGTGCACGCGGTCCCGGCGTCGGACGTGTCACCGTCACGCGGTGGCGGACCGACGTCGCCAGGCGGTGGCGGACCGACGTCGGCGGGCGGTGGGGGCGGCGTGATCGCCCCATCGCCCGCATCGCGGCGGTCGGGATCCGCGTCGGCGTCGAGGTCACGCTGCCCCGAGTCGAGCGGCCCCCCGGCTTCGGGAGCGAGCGTCGTCCCGGCGTCGCTCCCGATCGCCGCGGAGTCACACGCGATGAGCAGCGCGACCGCGCCAGCCCATGTGTGAACCCGCCCCCGCCGCGTCTGCACCACCCATCGCTACGATGCCGACGGTCGGCCCGA
>JADZFZ010000809.1 GCA_020854145.1 Deltaproteobacteria bacterium
GCGCGCCAGAGCCCTCCGACTAGCAGCCGCAGCCCGAGCAGGCTGCGCAGTCGGTGCTCCACACACAGCTCGGCAGGCAGAACTGCCAGCGACCCGCGCCGCAACAACGGAAGTTCGTGCCGCTCTCGTGATTGCAGGTGTTGCCCGCATAGAGCACGCACTCGGTCCCCCATCGGCACGACGCCGAGCAGATCTGGCGCGAGCACGGTCCGCTCGCGTCGTCGCACGAGCCGCGGCGCTCCTCGCCCGCCATGCACTCGCCCTCGCCTTCGCAGCGCATCGCGCCCCAGCGGCTGTCTGCGCCGCACGTACGTCGGGCAGTGCCGCACCGGCCGCAGCCGCCGAGGTCTTCGATCGCGCCGGGCGTGCACTCGGGCGGTGGGCCGCAGCCGCCGGGCACGTCGTCGACCATCCCGTTGCAGTCGTCGTCGGTCATGTTGCACGTCTCGGCGACGGGCAATCCCGGCAGCACGCTGCAATCGTCGGGCATCCCGCATCGGCGCATCCCCATGCGCGCGCACGCGCCCATGCCGACGCTGCAGTCGCCGCTCACGTCGTCCGGCGTGCCGTTGCAGTCGTCGTCCTCGCCGTTGCACGTCTCCGGCATCGGGTCGCGCGTGACGCAGGTCGCGACGCCGCCCTGGCATTCCATCTCGCCGCCGCACGTCGAGCTCATCATGCAGGTGCGCGTCTGCGCGATGTCGTCGATGGTGAGGTTGCAGTCGTTGTCCTTCTCGTCGCACGTCTCGACGGCGTCGGGGTGCACCGTCGGATCGCGGTCGTCGCAGTCGTCGCTCGCCGCGTAGCCGTCCTCGTCGTCGTCTGCCTCGGCATCGACGCATCGCCCACCGGAGCAGACTTGCGGCGGCGGGCACGAGATCGTGGCGCACGGATCGGGCACCCCGGTGTCGCGACCCGGAAGCGCCATGTCTCGCGCGCCGCCGTCGCGCGTGCCCGAGTCGCCGACCGGGTTGCGCTGTGGTCCGTCTCCCGCGGACGCGCACGACGCCGACGCGCCGGACACCGCGACGAGCACCCACAGAGCCAACGAGGCCGAGGAACGAGACCGCTGCAACGATCCCGATGATAGCAGCGTGCGTGGCCCGCCCGAGATCAAGCGCACCGTCCCGAGCCCGGTCGTCCGTAGGGCCTTTCGAGCGAAGCGTGGACGGCAGCCGAAGAACGCGATCGCCTGCTTCGACTGCCCTCGCAGAGCTCGGGCGCTCCGCACGAGCGGTGAGTGGGTCGTCTCGGGGCTAGCCCAGCGCTGCGATCACGTCGGCCGGCGCCTGCACGAGCTCGATGAGCACACCCGCGCCGCCGATCGGAGACGCTTCGTTGCCCTTCGGATGGACGAAGCACACATCGTGGCCGGCGGCGCCCTTTCGGATCCCGCCGGGCGTGAAGCGTACGCCGCGCCCCTCGAGCCACGTCACGGCGGCACGAAGATCGTCGACCCAGAGCCCGATGTGGTTGAGCGCCGGCTCGTGCACGCGCGGGCTCTTGGCGGGATCGATCGGCTGCATCAGGTCGACCTCGACCGCGGTCGCGCCGCGCCCGAGCGTGACGATGTCTTCGTCGACGTTCTCGCGCTCGCTGCGATAGCTGCCGCTCACCGCGGCGCCGAGCAGCTCGACCCACAACGCGCGGAGCACGCTCTTGTCGGCGTGCCCGATCGCGACCTGCTGCACGCCGAGCACTCGAAAGGGGCGCGAGTCGCTCACTACATCCTCGGCGGCATGTTCGCGCGCGCCGCCGTGTAGAGACGCGCGAGACGTTTCTTGCCGCCCTCGTCCGCGTGCAGTCGCGCGGCGACGCCATCCTCGTCGGTCACGAGCACCTCGAGCAGCTCCGCCGGCGTCAGCTTCGACCCGGTGAGCGCCGCGATGCGCGCGGCCCCTGCTTCGAACAGCACCATCGCGGCGAGCTCGAGCGGCGTGTCGCCAGCCGCGCGCTTGATGCGCTCCGCGGTCATGGCGATGAGCTTCTCGTGCTCGCCGTCCGCCAGCTCGTCGGTGAGCTCGGCTGCGGCGGCGAGCTCGTCGAGGTCCGCGAGCAGGCGCTTGACCTCGCGCAGGAGGTCGTCGACGCCGCGGAAGTCGATGCCCGCTCCGTCGTCGCCGCTCTCGAGGTACGCGCGGCTGAATGCAGCGTCCACCGAGATCCAGGCGTCGTCGCGCTCGAAGAGCATCGGGTCCTCGTGCGAGCGCGCGAAGCCGAGCTCCGACAGCGCGTCGGCGATCCCGCCTCCGGGGGCCGCGCTCTGGAAGAGCCCCAGCGCCGCGCGCTCGATGGCGAACTCCTCGGCGTCCCAGACCTCGTAGTTGAACCCGAGATCACCGCCGTCCATCGCCCGGCGTGCGCCGAGCTCTTTCGCCGCGTCGATCTCGTGGCGCTTGAGCACCCACACGGCGCGGCCGGGGCCAATCGCCGGCAGAAGCATGACGTCGGCGCCGCGGCTGCGAAGCTCCTGGAGGATCTTCGCTTGGTCGCCCCCCCAGAACGCGAACGCCACCGCAGCTTGCCAATCGGTGGGAGGTCGCTCGGACATGGGCCCGTGTATAGCCGCGCCGGACGGAACCTGTCGAGTCGAGCGCGCGCGTGAGCCGCCTCACGTTGGACGCCGCAATCTCGCATGGCGCTCGTCAGACGTGATCTCCAACGAATATAGATGAATTTCTCATCGGAGCCCGAGGTGCGCCGTGGTGGCTACTCGGGCAGCCAGCCGGCCATTCGTGGTTGCGCGCGGTGGACGCGGCCGTAGGGGGGCGGCGCGAACACGCGGAGCCGGGTGGTGCTCCGCGGCGACGGAGGGACCCATGACGAAACACCTGACGAGCCTCGTAGCGCTCGCTCTGGCGCTCGGCGGATGTGCGGCCGAGCCCGGTGACCCCATCACGCCGGACGGCGTGTCGAAGCCCGAGCCTCTGCTCGGCGCCACGTGCACGCTCGACTCTCAATGCGACGCGGGCGAGGAGTGCATCCGACCCGTCTGCATCACGACGCCTTGCGACTTCCCCGGCACTTGCCAGCTCAAGACCAACTACCAGGACGAGACGCTGGTCAGCATCCCCGACAACAACGCGACCGGCATCACGCGCGTCATCGACGTGCCCGCGCACGGCCGCACGGTCGAGTCGCTCAGCGTGCTCGTCAACATCGCGCACACGTACCGCGGCGACCTCCGCGTGACGCTGACGTCGCCCTCGGGCACGACGCGCGTCCTGCACGATCGCACCGGCGGCGCCGCGCGCGATCTGATCATCGACCTCGCCGGCGACACCGGCTTCGCGGGCGAGCCCGCCACGGGTCGCTGGACCCTGAAGGTGTCCGATCACGCCGCGCGCGACATCGGCACCCTGCGCCACTGGCGTCTCGTGTTCGGCTTCGGCGGCGCGGACAACCCCACCGTCGATGCGTGGGCCGAGTACGCGTTGCCGACGCCCGTCGAGAGCGCGCACCCCTACACGAACAGCCTCACGCGTGTCTTCGATCTGTCGACGCAGCCAGGCATCCCGGGCAGCAAGCGCGTGCGTCTGCACTTCAGCCGCATCTCGACCGAGCGCAACTACGACTACGTCGAGATCCTCGGCGCGGGTGACCGTGTCGTGCAGCGTCTGACCGGCAACCTCGGCGCGGTCGTCTCGGACGTCATCGAGGGCGATCAGGTCAAGGTCCGCCTGCGCACCGACTCGTCGGTCACCGACTGGGGCTTCGCGATCGATCGCGTCGCGGTGTTCGGCCACGGATGCCTCGACCTCGACGACTGCAGCGAGGGTTATCGCTGCCTGCTCTCGCGGCGCGTGTGCTTCGCGTACCCGTGCTTCCAGGAGTGCGTGCCGATCGAAGAGGAGCCGCCCGCGTGCCACGTGGCCGGCTGCAGCGGCCAGGCATGCTCGGAGGATCCCGGCGTGATCACGACGTGCGAGGTCGCGCCGTGGCACGAGTGCCTGCGCATCACGACGTGCGGCCGTCAGCCGGATGGCCAGTGCGGCTGGACGGAGACGCCGGAGTTCCTCGCGTGCATGGCGAGCCACGGACGCGGCGCGGCCGAGGGCGAAGCGTGCAGCACGACGCGTCCCTGCAACTCGGGTCTCTACTGCGATCGCGACGGCGGCGCGGAGGCCGGCATCTGCCGTGCGACCGGCGCGTGCGAGGACGTCGCCGACTGCAGCGACGACGGCAACGCGTGGCCGCACATCCTGTGCGTGGGCTCGCCGACGTGCGAGGCCGGACGGTGCGGCTGGCGATGCGGCCCGCCGCCCGCGTGCCGCCCCGGCGAGGAGATGTTCGACGGCTGCAACAACTGCGTGTGCACCGACACCGGCGTGTGGTCGTGCACCCGGCGCGCGTGCCCCGAGGTCGTCGGCCTCGGCGAAGCGTGCGGCGGGCTGCTCCACCGGACGTGCGCGGAGTTCCTCGCGTGCGACTACGGGCGTATGGCGTTGCCCGAAGGGCTCGATCGCGCGTGCGACATCGCGGACCGCGCCGGCACGTGCGTCGAGGCGCGCGCGAGCTCGTGCATCCCGCGTGGCTTCCCGATGTGCGGCTGCAATGGCCAGACGTTCGCGTCGGACTGCGCGCGCCAGACGGTCGCGAGCTTCGCGTACGAAGGCCGCTGCCGCTTCGGCCAGCGCATCCCCGACAACAGCGCGACCGGGATCACCACCAGCATCGACGCCGTCTCGCGCACCACGGGCGGTCCCCGCGCGCGCGTCGAGGTCGAGATCACCCACACCTATCGCGGCGACCTCGTCGTCACGGTGGAGACCCCCGGCGGTCGCGTGCTGACCCTGACCAACCGCGCGGGCGGCAGCGCCGACAACTTCGTGTTCTCGGGTGAGCTCGAGGCCCCCGAGACGGCCATCGGCACGTGGACGCTCCGCGTGACCGACCGCGCCGCGGTCGACGTCGGCACGCTCGACTTCTTCAACGTCACGCCGCTGTGATCGCAGAGGGCATGCCCGCCGTTGACGGCGAGGCGCTGCCCTCCGGCGACCCAGCCTGAAACCCCGCAACGTCCGCGTGGCCTCGTGCCGCGCGGACGTTTCTCGTTCGGCGGGACGGGACATCCTGCGCGTGTTGCCTCACCGGCTGGGCGAGTACGCGCACCGGAAGCCGATGTCGACGCGACGGGTCTCGGGCGTCGCATAGGCGCGATTGGTGGTGCGCAGCGTGAAGCTCGGGAATCGCCAGCTGCCGCCGCGCACCACGCGATAGCTACCGAGGTCGGGGCCGCGCGGGTCGACCATCGGGCCGCGCGAGTAGGCGTCGCTCGACCAGTAGTCCTGGACCCACTCCCAGACGTTTCCCGCCATGTCGAGCAGGCCGTAGGGGCTCGCGGCTTCGGGGTACGACCCGACGGCAGCGGCGTATCGATGGCCGTCACGCTCGTCCCACTCGGGATCGTCGAGGGCACCGTGATTGGCCAATCGCGGATTGTATTGATTGCCCCACGGGAATCGCCGTCCGCCGGGGCCCCGGGCTGCGCGTTCCCATTCGGCCTCGGTCGGGAGCCTGCCGCCGACCCACGCACAGTAGCGACCGGCCTCGGCCCAAGCGATGTCCGACACGGGCTGCTCCTCGGCGCCGAACCGCGGGTCGTCGGCGGCCACGCGCGACGGGCGGCAGAACCCTGCGCGGACACAGCGACGGTAAGCCCCGTTCGTGACCTCCGTGCGATCGATGCCGTAGCCGCCGACGAGCACGGTGTGGCGCGGCGCTTCGTCCGCGAAGCGATCGGTCTCGCAGAGCGCGGAGTCGATCTCGGCGTAGGGCTCCGCGCGGCAGAGACGTCGCGCGAGCTCGATGCCGCTCGCGTCCGAGCCCATCACGAACCGGCCGGCGGGAAGCCACACGACACGCGATCGGAGCACCTGCGCCTCCGCGCGACGGGCGCCTCCGCTCGCCACCGAGTCGGGCTGCAGCGCGCTGCGCGACTGCGCGATCGGGAAGACGAGCAGCGCCAGCAGCGCCTTCCATCCGGCGACGGCCATCACCGCGATGCCTCCCGGGCGACGCGCGCCCGCCTCGACACCACCACGAGACCGACGAGCGCGGCGAGACCGAGCGCACCCGACGCAATCTGCGACGTGCTCGCAACCTCGAACGCGATGCCACGCACCACGTCGCCACGCACACTCTCGGTCCCGAGCCTCAACACGGCGTAACCGACGGCGTACGCGAGCGCGCGCCTGCCGTCGAGCGCGCGCACCGGCGCGAGGTGGAACGCGAGGGCGAGGGCGAGCAACCCCGCGCTCTCGTAGAGCTGCACCGGATGCCGGTCGACCGGGCCGAGCGCAGTGGCGGCGGCGAGCGCGTCGTCGTAGCGGACGGCGAGGGCCGCACCGACATCGTCACCGGCCGGCGCGCCGAAGCAGCATCCCGCGAGGAAGCACCCGAGCCGGCCCATCGCGTGGGCCTGCGCGAGCGCGGGCACCGCGAGGTCCGCGAGGCGCCCCATCGGGATCGCGAAGCGGCGGCAGAGAAGCCACAGCGCGGGCAGTCCGCCCAGCGGCGCGCCGAGCGCCACCAGGCCGCCGAGCGCGATCGCGCTGCGCCAATCGCCGCCGCGGAACGCCTCGACGACGACGAACAACGCGCGCGCCCCGACGAAGCCCGCGCCCACCGTGGAAGCGACGATCGCGACGACCGCGCCGAGCTCGAGACCGTTGCGTGTCGCGGCGCGCGCGACGGACAAGCCCCCGACGACCACGGCAACGGCGAGGAGCGCTCCGTAGCTCGACAACGGGCGCGCGACGCCGCCGAGCTCGAGGGTCACGAGCGTCGGGTGCACGTTCGGCGCAGCGACGTCAGGGGCCCGTGGGCGGCGGTGGCGTCGGCGGCGCCATCGGCGGTGCGATGGGTGGCGCGACGGGAGGAGCGACGGGGGGAGCGACCGGCGAGGTCGCCGATCCCGGAGGTGCCTGAGGCACGGGCATCGGAGGCGGCGGGAACGCCGGAGCGGGTGCGCCGGGAGGCACGGGCGGCGCGTTCGGGTCGGCCGGCGGCTGCATCGGCTGCACACCCGTGCCCATCGGAGGCGGTGCGCCCGGGATGAAAGGCGGAGGCCCTCCCGTTCCGCCCTGCCAGATGTAGGCGCCTCCGTCCGTGCGCGACCAGCCGCCCCCGCCGTCGGGCCGTCCCATGATCGCGCCGGTCGCGAGACATGCGTTGCACGCGCCGCACGTGAGCGCGATCGGAAGCGTGATGAGCAACGCGACGATGTTGACGACGAGGCCTCCCACCGCGAGCCCCGTGCTCACGCCCTCCTGCTTCGCGCGCGAGATGCCGACGCCGCCGAGCACGCAGCCGAACAGCGACAGCACGGGGGCGAGCAGCGACACGACGCCGATCGCGGGGACGAACCCCATCATGCCGAGCAACAGCGCGACGATGCCCATGACCAGCGATGCGACGCCCATGGCGCGCAAGCCTACCGCGAAGGCGAGGGGACGAGCGAAAGACGTTCGCCACGGCACCACGATCCAGCGAAGCGATTTCCGCGTGGAAAACCCAGTTGCGCTGGTTCGATCACGCGCGACGCGGGGCACGGGCGCTGCACGAGTCGATCCACGAAGGGGTGATCCCATGAGCGCCGCCGCCGACCTCGAAGCGCTGTGGAACGCATACAACCCGGCGCCGGTGACGTTCGATCCCGCGCGGATCGCACACCACGCCGAGCCGGTCCGTCGTTACCTGACGCACGCGATCGCGCCCGGGACCCCTCTCGCGAACGCGGTGCGATTGCGGATGCACGGCGAGCTCAAGCTCGGCGAGTGGTGCCCGTTCGATGCGGAGCAGGTCATTCGATGGGATCGCGGCTTCGTGTGGAGAGCGCGGGTGACGAAGAGCCACCTGCCGATCACGGGAGCCGACGAGTGGATCGACGGCGAGGGGTCGATGCGATGGCGGATCCTGGGCATCGTGCCCGTGGCGACGGGCTCCGGCCGAGACATCTCGCGCTCGGCGCTGGGTCGGGTGCAGTGCGAGGCCATGTGGCTCCCGTCCGTCCTGCTCTCGCCCGACGTCACGTGGGAGGTGCACGACGAGACGCACCTCGGCGTCTCGGTGCGCATGCGCGGCGAAGCTGCGGTGGCCCAGCTGACGCTGGATCCGTCGGGCGCGCTGCAGGACTTCGCGCTGCTTCGGTGGGGAAACCCCGAGAAGCAGGAGTTCCACGACGTACCGTTCGGCGGCCTGGTCGAACGCGAGCGAACGTTCGGCGGCTACACCATCCCGTCGTGCCTGCGGATCGGGTGGTGGTACGGCACCGATCGCTTCGCAGGAGAGGGCGAGTTCTTCCGCGGATCCGTCGACGACGTCGCGTATCGGTGACCCTCGGGTCGGCCCGTCTGCGAGCGTACGCCATGCTGCTCCACTTCGACGAGACACGCCGATCGCTCGAGCCCGCCGCCGAGCTGTTGGCCTCCGGATGGACGCACGTCGTGGATCCGACGACGGACGAGCTGCGACACCTGCACATCGCCGGTCTTCCGCCCAAGGCCGTCGAGCACGCTCTCGATGCCGACGAGATCGCGCGCATCGATCGTGACGGCGCGACCACGCTGGTCGTGCTGCGCGTGCCGTGGCACCAATCGTCCAGCGTCGAGCTGCCGTTTCGCACGGTCTCGTTGGGCGTGCTCTTGTCCGGGGACGCGGTGATCACGGTCGGTCGCATCGAGACCGGCGTGGCCCGCATGCTGGCGCGGACCGTCCGGCTGCGCACCGGCCGACCGCTCGACTTCCTGCTGCGCTTGCTCAACACCGTGGCCGAGCAGTTCCTCGCTCACGTCCGCGCAATCGACGAAGTCGTGAGCTCGATCGAGTCGCGGCTGGGCGCAGCGCTCTCGAATCGCGAGGTGCTCGAGCTCCTGCGCTACCAGAAGGGCCTCGTCCACTTCAGCACCGCGCTCGAGTCGAACCGGATCATGTTGGAGCGCCTCGCCAAGGATCCGCACGCTTCGCTCGACGAGGCGGAGCGCGATCTGCTCGAGGACGTGATGGTCGAGCTCCGGCAGGCGACACAGCAGGCCCGCGTCTCGGCCGACATCCTGAGCAACCTGATGGACGCGTTCGCGTCGATCATCTCCAATAACCTCAACGTCGTGATGAAGTTCCTGACCTCGCTCACCTTCATCATGACGGGACCGATGGTGATCGTCTCGCTCTACGGGATGAATGTGGCGCTGCCGGGTCAGCATCACGGCTTCGCGTTTCTGGCCGTGACGGCGGGATCCGTCGTCGTCTCCGCTGCGGTCGCCCTCCTCTTCTGGAAGAGGGGTTGGCTCTAGAGTCGCGTGGGCGCGCGGCACGCTGCTCGCTAGGAAAGGGAGGCACCATGCAAATCCGAAAGATCCTCGTTCCGGTCGACTTCTCCCCGCAGTCGGAGGTCGCGCTGATGTCCGCCATCGACCTGGCCAAGACGCTCGGCGCGTCCATCACCTTGCTGCACGCGTACGAGATCCCCGTCTACACGTTGCCCGACGGCGCGTGGACGCTCCCGGCAGCGCAGGCCACCGCGCTCGCGGACGACGCGCAGAGGGCGCTGGACGAGCTGGTGAAGAAGTACGCGTGGGCAGGCGTACCGATCACCGCGAAGCTCTGCCGCGGCGCGCCCTACGAGGAGATCACGCGAGGCGCCACCGAGACGGACGCGGACCTCGTCGTGATCGCGACGCACGGACGAACGGGCCTGGCGCACCTGTTCCTGGGCAGCGTGGCCGAGCGCGTCGTCCGAACCTCGCCCGTTCCGGTGCTGACGATCCGCTCCATGAAATGACCCTGCTCGACACGCTCATCCCCAAGCCGCGGCTCCTCGAGATCGATCACGTCGATGTCGCGGCTCCGGTGGCGCTCGCATGGCTGAGCGTCCGGCACGGAGACCTCGGTCGATCGCGCATCGCCCGAGCGCTCTTCGCGATCCGCACGCTGCCGTCACGCTTGCGCGGAGACGGCGCGAGCGGCGAGCACGTCACCCTGCGGATCGACGACATCGTCTCACCGGACCGCCCGGGCTTCCGACTGCTCGGCGAAGACCCGGGACACGAGGTCGCGGTCGGCGCCATCGGACCCGTCTGGGAGCCGGACATCCCTTTCGTCGACGTGCGCGACCCGGCCGCGTATGCGGCGTTCGACCAGCCCGGCAACGCGAAAGTCGCGTGGGCCATCCGCGTCGAGCCGCGGGGAACACTCGGCTCGCGCATCGTCGTCGAGGTGCGCGTGGACGCGACCGACGAGGAGTCGTGGTCGCGATTTCGCCGGTATTTCGCGCTGATCGGCATCGGCTCGCGTTTCATCCGCAAGCTGCTCCTCTCGGATCTGGCGCGCGAGCTCGGTCCGCTCGAGGCCGCCGAGCAAGCCCTCGCTCTGCCGGGCGACGATCGGCTGCCCGACGCGGTGGGACAGCTGACGCACAGCATCGACATCCGCACGACGCCCGCGAACGTGTGGCCCTGGCTCGTGCAGATGGGCGCACGACGCGGCGGCTTCTACAGCTTCGATCTTCTCGACAACGCCAACCGCGACAGCGCGCGCGAGATCCACCCCGAGCTGCAGAGCTTGTCCGTCGGACAAGTCATCGCTGCGACGGACGACGGCGACGATGGCTTCGAGGTTCTCGACATCCAGCCCGAGCGCGCGTTGGTGCTCGGAGGTCTCTACGATGCGCGGCAGAACGTTCAGCTCGCGTTCGGCGCCCAGCGTCCGGAGCGCTTCTGGCACGTCACCTGGGCATTCGTGCTCGAGCCGATCGACGCGACGACGACTCGGCTCCGCGTGCGCGCGCGTGCGGCGCTCTCGGTGGACCAGTGGGCTCACCTGCTCTGGGCTCGTGGCGTCCACCCGCTGATGGAGGCCTCCCAGCTGCGCGGGCTCGCAGCACGCGCGGAAGGACGACTGGCGCGCGACACGTGGCGCGACGTGGCGGATGGGCTCGTCGGCGCCACGGCGATCGTCTTCGACCTGCTCACGCCTTTTCTCCGTCCGGCGCGGTCACACTGGGGCCTCGACGAGGCGACCGCGAACCGCGTCTACCCCGGGGACGAGCTCGTCACTCAACCGCGATGGGGCTGGACGCACGGGATCGAGATCGCCGCTCCGGCCGAGCGCGTGTGGCCGTGGGTCGCTCAGATCGGCGCGGATCGCGGGGGCTTCTACAGCTATCAGTGGCTCGAGAACCTCGCGGGCTGCGACGTGCACAACGCCGAGATCATCCATCCCGAGTGGGCGCACCGGATCGGCAGCGGCTTGGCGCTGCACCCGAAGATGCCGTCGCTCGAGGTGGTCGCGATGGCGCCCGGTCGATGGCTCGTCGCGCTGGGCGCCGAAGATCCCGAGGCACGCAAGACCGGCCGTCCTTGGGCGCGAGCGAGCTGGTCCTTCCACGTCGAGCCGCGCGGTCCCGAGCGTTGCCGGTTCATCAGCCGCTTCCGCGTCGCGTGCTCGGACGACCTCGCCACACGGCTCACCCACGGCCCCTTCGTCGGCGAAGCGATCGGTTTCGCCATGGACCGGCGCATGCTGCTCGGCGTGAAGGAACGCGCCGAGCGCCGAGCCTGAGGGCGGGGGATCGAGCGGCCGACGGGCGGGCGCGCGAAGCGCAGCTATGGTTGCGCGCCGTGAAGACCCGAAGCCGACGAGCCGAGCCCCCCGACGACGCGACGGACCGCACGCCGCGCGCGGGAACCTGTGCCCTCGTCGGCAGGCCGAACGTCGGCAAATCGACGCTGCTCAACGCGCTGCTCGGCGAGCGCCTGGCGATCGCGACGGCGACGCCGCAGACGACCCGCGCGAAGCTGCTCGGAGTCGTCCATCTCGCGGAGCCTCCCACGCAGGTCGGGTTCCTCGACACGCCCGGGCTGCACGCGCCGCAGAACGCGCTCGGCCGTGCGCTCGTGATCGAGGCGAGCGGCGCCATCGCCGAGGCGGACGTGGTCGTGATGCTGACGGACGTTTCGACGCGCGCTGCGGCGAGCGCGTCGGTGCGGGAAGACGACGAGCCAGTGCTCGCGGCGATCGGGCGGGCGCGCGGGCCGGTCGTGCTGGCGATCAACAAGGTCGACCGACTGCGCGACAAGGGCGCGCTGCTGCCGCTGATCGAGGCCTACTCGGCGAGGCATCCTTTCGCCGCGGTGGTGCCGATCTCGGCCACGCGCAGCGTCGGGCTCGACGCGCTGATCGGCGAGTTGCGCGCGCGGTTGCCCGAGGGTCGACGGTGGGAGGAGGACACGCTCACCGATCGCCCCGAGCGCTTCTTCGCGATCGAGCGCGTGCGCGAAGCGGTGATCGCGAGGACCCGACAGGAGCTGCCGCACGCGGTGGCGGTCACGCTGGACCGATGGCAGGAACCGGTCGGCGAGCGCGGGATCACGCGGATCGAAGCGACGATCCACGTCGAGAAGCCCGGCCAGAAGGGAATCGTGATCGGCGCGGGAGGCACGGCGCTCCGCGCGATCGGCGAGCGCGCGCGGCTCGCGATCGAGTCCTTCCTCGGCCGGCGCGTGTTCCTCGGGCTGCACGTGCGCGTGACGCCCGGCTGGACGCGCGACCCGAAGAAAGCGCGTGAGCTCGGCCTCGGCGGCGACGTCGCGACCATCACGCCCGCGTCGTCCGCGACGGGCTCCGTGCCGCCCGAGCCCGAGCAGCCCGAGACAGGCTCTGGAGAGGCGACCTCGTGAGCCGTCGTGCGCAACGCAAGGGCACGAGCGCGCGTCGGCGTCGCGATCAGCCCGGACCGCGACCGGCGGGGCTGCCCACGGCGCGGCCCGTCGTGGCGATCGTGGGACGCCCGAACGTCGGCAAGAGCACGCTGGTCAACCGGACGGTCGGGCGACGCCTGGCGATCGTGGAGGACGAGCCCGGCGTGACGCGCGACCGCCACTACGCCGATGCGTTCGTCGGTGGGCACGACGTCGTCCTCGTCGACACCGGAGGCTTCGACCCCGGGAGCGACGACAGGCTCGCCGGCGCCATCGCCGGTCAGGTCCGGCTCGCGATCGAAGAAGCGGACGTGGTCATCTGCGTGCTGGACGGCCTCGTGGACCCGACGCCCGCGGACATCGAAGCCGTCAGCTTGCTGCGACGTGCCGAGAAGCCGGTCGTGTTCGTGGCCAACAAGACCGATTCGCCCTCTCGAGCGCTGGATGCGACCGCGCTCTATCGGCTGGGGATGGATCAGCTCATCACCGTCAGCGCACTGCACGGCGTGGGCATCGACGAGCTCGACGACGCGCTCGCCGACCGACTGAACGGAGTCGTCGGCGAGAGATCACCCGAGCCGGAAGCGGAAGCCACCGAGGCGGAGCAAGCGATGGCGACCGCCACGCGCCTGGCGTTCGTCGGCCGACCGAACGCCGGCAAGTCCTCGCTCGCGAACAAGATCATCGGCGAGGACCGTCTGGTCGTCGACGATCGCCCCGGGACGACACGCGACGCGATCGACGTGGCGTTCGAGCGCGACGGGAGACGGTACGTGCTCGTGGACACCGCGGGGATGCGCAAGAAGCACGCGGTGGACGGAGCGAGCATCGAAGGGATGAGCGTCATCGCCGCCATTCGCGCGCTCGAGCGCATCGACGTCGCCGTGATCGTCGTGGACGCGTCGGAGGGGATCGGCGAGCAGGATCTGAAGGTGCTCGCGCTCGCCGTGGATCGCGGACGCGCGTGCGTCCTGGCGCTCAACAAGTGGGACCTCGTCCCGCGCGAGGCGCACCGGAGCAAGCTCGAGGAGACCGAGGAGCGCATCGCCTTCGCGCGCTGGGTTCCGATCGTCCCGCTGTCGGCGCAGAGCGGGCGCGGGGTGGGCAAGCTCCTCGAGGTCGTCGATCGCGCGAGGGCGAGCTTCGCGCGGCGGGTGCCCACGGCGCAGCTCAATCGGTTCTTCGAGCAGGTGCTCGATCGTCACCCGCCGCCGACGCACATGGGCAAGTCGGTGCGGCTCTACTACGTGACGCAAGCGGCCACGGCGCCCCCGACCTTCATCGCGATCGCCAACCATCCCGAAGCGGTGGCCGAGAGCTATCGACGCTACGTCGCCGCGCAGATCAGGAAAGCCTTCGACTTCGAGGCAGTTCCGGTGCGCGTCCACTATCGAGCCAAGCGCCGGCGCGAGCGCCATCCCGACGAGTGACCCGAAACGCTCGCGGGTACTCGGGCGTTCGTGCTACGACGCCCTTCAGCGAACGCGTGTGATGTCGCCCCGCCGAACGCGTGTGCTGCTCGCCGTCGGGTTCTACTCGCTCTTGGGCGCAGTGGGCCTCGCATGGATCGTTCTGCGTCCGCAGCCCGGGCTGCTCCGGCACCCGGATCCCTGGTTCAGTCTGGGATCGGGCGCCGTCTCGCTCGTGGCCAGCCTCGTCGGCGGCCTGATCATCGGCTACGGGACGGTCCTGCTCTCGCAGCGGATGACCCGGCGTTATCGCTGGGCACGCGCGCTCCACGTCGAGTTCCGCGCGGCGCTCTGCCCGCTCGACAGCGGCACGATCCTCGTGCTCGCGGCTGGCTCCGCGCTCGCCGAGGAGACGTTCTTCCGCGGGGCGCTGCAGCCCGCGGTCGGGCTCGTCCCGGCGGCGCTGCTGTTCGGAGCCGCGCACCTTCCACCGTCGCGCGCCTTGTGGACCTGGACCGTGTGGGCGCTCGGGATGGGCCTCTTGCTCGGCGTGCTCTACGAGGTGACGGGGCACCTGCTCGGTCCCGTCGTGGCGCACTTCATCGTCAACTACGAGAACCTGCACTTCATCGATCAACACGACCCGTCGCGAACGGAGATCGGGCCTCAACCTCCGCCGCGCGAGCGCACGACGAGCGAACGATCGATGGCCCGCATCGACGACCGGCTGGTCACCCCCGTCCGCCGCCGCTCCTGATCGAGGCTGCCGGTCATGTCGTCGCGCAGGTTGCCCGGCGGGATCTGTCGCCGTCCGGGCGGCGGACGATCCTCGGTCGGGCCCGGAGCGGGACGCTGCCGTTCGCCGGGTCGCGGCAGGATGTACGGCTCGGCGTTGAAGGTCCCGCACGCGCGCGTATTGCGATAGAAGGACCAGTGCATGTAGACGCGGCCGTCGCCCGACAGGATCTGCTCGGGTGCGGACGGGAACGGCGCACCGCGGTGCACCGAGTCGACCGCGCCGAAATCGAACGGCAGCATCCCGCTGGTGGCGGCGACCCCGACGCGCGAGATCGTGCCGTCGCGGTTGAGGATGATCTCCAGACGCGTGACGAGCGTCGGATCGTTCATCGCGTGATCCGCGCCGAACCCGTCGAGGCTCGCGAGGAAGTCGTCCGCGAAGAAGCGATGGATGCGCCGGTGCACGCCCGCGAGGTACGACGCGAAAGGAGACGCCGCCGCCGACAGCGCGGTCTGGTTGCCCGGCCGGACGAAGGGCACGTAGTTCTCGATCGCGCCGCGGAAACGCGTCCACCTGCCCGCGTACGACCCGCGCGACTTCGATCGACGCTCGCGCGCGAAGGCCTCGCGCTCTTCGCGCAGCTGCTCCTCGCCGAACGTCTCCTCGAACGTGCGCCACGAGACGCGCAGGTCCGTGCCGCGACGACCGATGCCACGACCGCGACCCGCACGGCCCGCCGACGGCTCGGGCGCTGCGCGCGACGGCGTGGCCTGCGGTCCCTGTTGCACGCCGCCGGTACCTTGCGTGCCCGGTGTCGTCTGCGGCTGCGTCGCGACGGCGACGGCTCCCTGCGCATCGGTCGCGACCGGAGCCGGAGCGGCTTCCGCGGTCGCGGCTCCCGCCGTTCCCGCCGCACCGGTCGAGGGCGTCGCGCTCACGGCCACTCGCTCGTCACCGGTCGCGGTTTCCCGCCGGGGGCGCGTCGGGCGCTCGGCGGGAGTCGGTTCCTCCGCGCCGTCGCGCGGCCCCTGGCTTCGTTGATCACCCCGCGCCACGGCATCCGGAAGTCGCGCCGCCGAGCGACGCGGCCTGCGCTCCTCCACCTCGGTCGCCGTCGGCGCGCGGCGCTCGTCGCCTTCGCGATCCTGCAGGTCCGCAGCACGTTCGGTGTCGTCGCTGCCCACCGCCGTATCGCGCGATTGGTTGGGGCGTCCCGGCGATGGATCGCCTTGATCGTCGCGATGCAGGTTCCGCACGGTCGCGACGGTCTCCTCCTCCACGCGGCGATTCTCGCGCGCGAGGAATCTCGGGTTCTCGGGCGGCGGCACGCTCGGGTCGTCGCTCCGCTGCTCGATCATGTGCTGGTCGGCGGCGAGCGTGCGCGGCGTCTGCGGTGCCGGCTGCTGCGCCACCTCTTCGGTCCGAGGCTGCGGGCGCGGCGGACGCGGGCGCGGACGCGGGCGTTCGGGCGGGGGCGTAGCCGTGCGACGCGGCGGCTCGGGCGGAGGCACGACCTCGGGTGTCGCGGCCGTCGGCGTGGGCGCCTCGGGCGGCGTCACTTGCGCGACCGCCGTCGGCGGCACCGCAGAAGACGCAGCCGCCGGGGGCGCGCTCAGATCGAAGTCGATCTCGACTCCGCCGCGCGGGGGTCGCGGCTTGAGGCTCTCCGCCAAGTGAAAGACCACGCGTGCGACCTCGAGCGTGACCACTCCGCCCGCGTGCAGCACGAGCGACCCGACGATGGCGGCAATGAAGACGCCCAAGCCGAGATCGCGACGCATCCCGACAACGCTAGCAGGTCACGCGACGGGTGGGCCCATCGGCTCGGAACCTGCGCCGTCGGCCCGTCAGGACGACGAGCCCGCCATGCGGATGGCTGCGACGACCACCGCGGCCCAACCGACCAGGAACGCGACGCCGCCGATCGGCGTGACGGCTCCGAGCCCGCGAACGCCCGTCAACGTCATCACGTACAACGAGCCGCTGAAGAGCACGATCCCCGCGACGAAGGCCCAACCCGACACCGCCGCCGCCGTGCCCCCACCCCGTGACACCAGCCATGCAGCGACCGCGATCGCGAGCGCGTGAGCCAGGTGGTACTGGGCACCGGTCTGCCACCACGAGAGCCGCAGCGCACCGTCGCTCAGCGGCTCGAGACGACTCTTGAGCCCGTGCGCGCCGAACGCGCCGAACGCCACGGCGAGAAAGCCCGCGACGCCCGACGCGATCAGCATCGCGCGATCCATCATTCCTCTTCTTCGTCGTCGCCGCCGCCGATGGTGCCGGTCGCGCCGCCCGTGCCCCGGCCCACGTTGGGATCCGTCAGGCCCGTCCCCGGCGCGGGCACCGCGGGCACCGCAGCCGGCGCGCACGCGTCGCCTTGCTCGGTGATCACGAACTGCACGCGCCGGTTGCGCGCGCGGTTGCCCGCCGTGATGTTCGGTACCAGCGGACGCGTAGGCCCATAGCCCCGCGCGGTCAGGCGTTCGGCCGCGACGCCGGCCGCGATGAGCCACGTGCGGACGGACTCCGCGCGGTTCTGCGACAGCGTCATGTTGTGCTCGTTGCCGCCCGTGTTGTCGGTGTGCCCCTGGATCTCGATGCGGCACGCTTGCGGGTTGCGGATCATGACGTCCGCGATCTCCTCCATCAGCGGGAACGACACGGCGCGAATCTCGGCGCTGTCGGTCTCGAACTGGATCTGTCGGAGGATGCGGATGTTGCGTCCCTGCACGACGACCTGCGCGCGACGCGGCCGGCGCCGCAGATCGATCGCGACCGTGGCCGCCTGCTGCGCGACGACCTCGACCACGGCGGCCTTCGAGAGGAACCCTTCGGCCTCGACGCGGATGGTGTAGCGACCAGGCGCGAGGTCCGCGCGCGTGAACGAGCCTGCGGCGTCGCTGAGCGTCACGCCGACCTGCGCACCGTCGGGCCCGATGATCGTCACGTTGGCGGCGGCGAGCGCACCTCCGGAATCGTCGCGGACCGAGCCCTGGATCGAGCCGACGCGCGGCGTCGGGCGCAGCGGGCACGCCACCTCGACGTCGCCACCCGCCGCCGCGATCGTCGCGGTGCACGTGCCGTCGAAGTAGAGCGGCGCGCTGACGGCCATCTGCACCTCGCCGGGATCGATCTCGTAGCTCACGAACCGTCCGTCCGGCCCTGCGGCGAGCGCTGTGAGCTCGCGCCCGGGGAAGCTGATGATCGCGCGTGGGATCGGCTGGTTCGACGCTTGGTCGGTGACGAGACCGCGGATGCGTCCGCGCGGCGGAGGCGTCGCGGGAACCTCGACGCGCCGCTCGACCGTACGCTCGACGACGCGCACACCCGTCGCCTGCGGATCGTACGCGTACGCCACGCCCAGCAAGACGTTGTACGGAGCGACGGCCGCGAGCTCGCGCACGGGCGAGCCGACGCCGGTCGTGCCGATGTCGACGCCGAGGTGGAACGAGAGCCCACGAATCGGGGCCGGCGGCAGCACGCGCACGCCGAGCACGAGGTGCGACGGGAACGCGCCCGCACCTTCGAGGTCGAGGCACGAGTCGTCGCCCGAGTCGGGCAGCGGCTCGAGACACTTGAAGCCCTGTCGGTTCGCGGGCACGCCGAGCGTGAACTCGGCGATGGGGACGATGTGGAAGTTCTCCATGACCGCGAAGGGTGCGTGGACGCCGAGCCCGAGCGTGAACGTGTCCACGCGATTGACACCGAGCGCGAATCGCTCGATGCGCGAGATGCGCCACAGCTCTTCGGCCTCCGGGTCGCTCACGGCGTCGCGCCTGCGCGCCTCGACGTCCTCCACGAGCCCGCTCGAGTTGTCGAAGTAGTACGAGAGGTGGAGGTTGATCATCAGCGGCAGCGGGTTCTGCAGCTCGCGCAGATCGGCCGTGCCGTTCGCGTGCAGCGAGAAGCTGGTGCTGCCGAAGACCACTCCGATGTCGCCGACGGCGTTGAGCAGGTGCAGCGCCGCGCCGCCGCCCACGTGGAGCCAGGGCACGACGGGGTACGCGCCGCGAACACCGAGCACCGTGTCGCCGAGCACCTGGAAGAGCGTCGGGCTCTCCATCGGGTTCGAGTTCGCGTAGCTCGCGATCGAGAGGAACGTCTCGAGCCAGTCGGTGGGCATGTAGTTGACCGACAACGTCCCGCCGATGTGGTCGTTCTCGTCGCCCGCCTCGAGGAACTCGCTCGTCGTGTGGAACTCGGTCGCGAGCTGCACGCGGAACGTCCCGCGCGGGGGCAGCGCCGCGGACATGACGCGGAAGCCACCGGTGGCCCCGACGGTCGTGTTGTGCAGGACGAACCGCCGCGCGCGTCGTTGCGCCGCGACCTCTTCGGGGACTGCGGGCGCAGCGGGCGCACGCTCCTCGTCGCCGTCGGCGGCCGGGGCGTCCTCGTCCTCTTCCTCTTCGTCGAGCGCCTCCTCGTCCTCCTCTTCGGCGTCGCCGCCCTCCTCGTCGTCGCCCGCGGCCTCCTCGTCGTCGTAGAACTCCTCGTCGTCGCCCCCGCCCCCTTGCCGGCGCTGCGCGTCGGCGGGGGTCGTCACTGCGACCGAACAGAGCATTCCACCCAACGCCAGCCACCAACCGAACGATCGACGCGAGTCTCGAAGCATCCTCGGATCTCCTCTTCAGCCGGGCGCGAACGGCGAGTCCCGGCGACAGGATGGCGGCCGACCCGCACGCAGACGGCTTGCGGGTGAACGACCCTGCGCGGGCAGCCTTCTACACCACGGAAAGGGCCTCCGTCCACGGCGGCAGGCACAAAACGCGCGCACGACCGTGACCGGCAGCACGAACTGGGCCGCCGTTCATTCGCTCGTGGCGCACGGCCCGCTGCCCGTGCGCCTCTGCCCACCGTCAGCCGCGCATCGGCCGTTGCGCGCTCCTGCCCAGGCGCAGGGCTCGCGCACACGGCGCCGCCCAACGCGCCGCCGTGGGTGGCGGGCCGGCGGGGCCGCTCACAGGGTCAATCAGAATAGCGATCCCGCGGGGGTGCAGGGGGCGCGCGCAGCGCCCCTTGCTCACGCAGGGGTGGCAGGGGGGCGCGTGCCCGCCCCCCTCCCAGCCACTCAGCGGACGGTGAGGACGGGCCGAGCCAGAGCGGACGTGATGCTGATCGTCGAGGTCGCCGTACCGCTCGAGCCCGAGACCGTGAACGTGTAGCTGCCCGCGGGCAGGTCGTAGACCGAGAAGCGCCCCGCCGTCGTCCGCACCGTGCCCACCGTCGTGGAGCCGCGGCGGACGGTCACCGTGCCGTCGACCGCGCGCCCAGACGCGTCGCGGATCGTGCCCTGACAGACCATGCGGGTCCCGGTGGACAGCGAGCGCGGTGCGGTCGAGGTGGAGCCCGACGTGGAGGACGTGCCCGACGCCGTCGAGCCGCTCGTGCCCGATCCCGAGCGCGAGCTCGTGCCCGTTCCGCCGCTCGATCGCGTGCCGGCATCCCCGCCGGTGCCGCTCCGACCCACGACCGCGCCGACCACGCTCACTCCCGTCGTCGGCGGGCGGCTTCCCGTTCCGGCGTCGCTCGATCGCCCGCTCTCGGTCGCAGGTCGCGGAGTCGCGAGGGCCAGCGAGATCGTCCCGGACGCCGGCACCGTCACGGTACGCGGGGCGGGCGTGCCCCCGGCGCGCACGGTCACCGTGGTCGTGTAGCGACCTGCGGGCGCCGTGATCGTGCACCGGCCGGCGGTCGTCCGACAGGACACGCGACGCGAGCCGGCGGTCATCGTGATGGTCCCGTCGATGGCGCGTCCGGTGGAGTCGGCCAAACGCACTTGCACCCGCGCGTCCGCCGACGCGAGCGCCGGCAACGAGACCACGACCAGTACCAGACCGAAACCGAATGCGGTGCGCATCGCTCTGCTCCTGCCATCGAACCCGAACGGTGCGAGCCGCGCCCGGGCGCGTCCTTGGGACGCGCTCGGACCACGCTCGATTCAACCGAGCTTACGCGCTCGGCCGCGAACGGTCCGCCCTCAAAACACCTCGCCGTAGACGTCACGCGCCAATCGCATGAACGCTCGGCGGTGCCCGCTCAGGAAGATGAAGAACGTCCGGTCCTCCACGTCGGTCGGGAGGAACGTGCACGCGTTGGGGTTCGACGCTCCGCACGGCACGTCGGGCAAGGCGTCGAGCCCCGGCGTCGGGTTCGTCCGGAGGCCGCGGCCGACCCCATAGACGCCCGCGAAGCCCACGCTGATGTCGTAGTTGCCCGATCGGAAGCCGACCGAGACCGACCCACCCCATTGGTTCACGTCCGGCGCCCGGTAATCCAGCGTGCCGTGGGTGACCGCCGGTGCGGCCGACCGATTCGTGAAGACGCCGAGTCTCACGGGCACGGTGCGCTCCACGAGCAGCTCCATGCCGGCAGACACGTTGAACGTGACGACCCGGTGCCAGTTGGCGAGGAAGAGATCGGGCAACGTCGGTGGCGTTCCGGTCTCCTCGTCGGGGCGAATCCCCGTGAGCGGCTCCACCGGATCGTTCGCGGAGCCGCTCGGTCCGTAGAGCGAGAAGTCCACGTCGAACGCGAACACGTCTCCGCCCACGAAACCGACGCCCGCGCGAACCTGCCACGGGATCGGCGACTCGACGTCCAGGCCCGACTGCGAGTTCCGGTAATACGTCGAGTACGGCTCGTCGCCGATCGGGTCGACCGCGAAGCTCGTCCGCTCGCGGATGGAGCCGCTGGATCCGACCTGCAGGCCGGGCGGTTGCACCATCAGCCCGAATCGCCAGCTCCTCCCGAGCATCGCCTGCACGCCGAGGCGCAGCACGACGTGCTCGGCCGACAGCGACGCCGTCACGTCGCGCACGGACAGGTACCCGTTGCGATAGACGCCGTCGATCTCGTCGCGTTCGCCGCGCTCCACCTCGGTGCGCTCCTCGCGGTGCGTCATCGAGCGCGTGCTGAGAAACGCGCTGAGCCCGAACGACAGTCGCGGCGTCGCGCGCCACGCGACCGTCGGACCGAACCAGATGGTTCGATCCGTCACCTGCATCTGGAAGAGCTGGTCGAGGTTGCTGGACGGGTTGAACTGATCGACGTCGTACGCGATGTCGCGTTGATCGACGACGAGGGTCGAGAGCGCGAACGCGAACCGCCGGACCCCGAACCGGTCGCGCGGCCCGACCTTCCACACCGCACCCACGAAAAGCGGCAAGGTGGGATTGTCCTCCGACACGAGGTCGGTGATGCCCACGGGCGTGCCGAAGCCGTCTTCGATGACGCGTCGGTCGAACGAGTACACCGACAAGCTCGCGGAGAGCTGCGTGACCTCGAAGTGCGCGATCCCGGCGGGATTGTAGAAGGACGCCGACGGGTCGTCGGCGAGCGCGGTGAAGGCTCCGCCCATGCCGAGCGCCCGCTCACCGAGGAGGAGCGTCTGGTAGTGGAACTCGTCGGCGCGTGCGGGGGCTCCCTGCGATACGGTAAAAATCGAAACGGTGGCTGCCACGCCCAGCCACGCCAGCCGGCGACGGGCGGTCACTCGTCGTCCCCTTCGACCGGCGGCGCGTTCGAGGGCAGGTTCCTCACGTCGTGCCGCATGGTGGGGCCGTCGAGCCCTTCGCCGTGCGTCTCTTCGTCCACGTCGTCGTCGGCGACGCCGGGGAGCTGGACCGCCGGAGCGCTCGGGCGGGTGGCACGAACCAGCCGGTCGGCCTCGTCGAGGCTCAGCTGCCGCGTCGCGCCGTCCATGATCGACGCGTCTTCGATGGAGATCGGCCTTCCGCCCGGGAGCTGCACCACCGCGTGCGTCTCCTCGGGCAGCGTCGCGGAGGGGATGGTCCCGCCGGCGATCGTCCCGCTCGGACCGGTTCGGGCGCCGAAGCGCGGCAGCCCGCCCGCCGTCGGGACGCCATCGAGCACGACGCCCGGAGTCGTGGCGGCCATGTCGTGAGGCACGGGCGCGAGGTCGTCGCTCGTGTCGTCTCGCTCGTAGATCCGCGGTGGCTCGAACAGCGGCGGCGGCGGCGCCGAGCTCGCGCTCGCAGTCATCGCACGCGGTTCGCTCGGCAGGACGTGCGCGCTCGTCGGTGCGTCCTCGTCGCCACCCGCGAAGGCGCTCTCGTGGGGAATCGTTCGCGCGGGCGCGGGCGCAGGAGCGGCGACGGGAGCCGCATCGACGACCGGCGAGACCGGCGCCGGAGCACGCGCCTCGGCCACGGGAGCCGCAGGCTCGGGGACCGGCGCCGCGACCGGCGTTGCGGGTCTCGACGTCGGCGGCCCGGGCATCGACGCGCGCGGCGCGGACGGGCGCGGCGCTGCCGCGGGCGCGAATCGTCCGCCCGTCGCTGCAGCCGGACGGGGCGGGCCCGAGGGACGAGGCGGCAGCGAGGGACCGATCGCCGGACGACGGAGCGCGGGCCCGGTGCCGGGGCTCGATGGACGGGGTGCCGGCACGCCCTGACCCGGAGCGCCCGCGCCCGCCGAGCCCGGGCCCACGGCGGCGGCATCCGCGATCGGACGACCCATGCTCGCGGGCATCGGTCGGGATGGAGCTTCGAACCGTGGCGACGCGCCCGACGTCGCGGAGGCGCTCCGTCCGAGAGGCGACGGGATCCCGCTCGGCGAGCGCGCCGCGGGCGGAGCCGGCACCACGGACCCGCGCGCGTCGGGAGGCGGCACGGAGCCGCGCGGAGGCGGCGCGGAGCTGCGCCCGCGGGGATCCGTCGCCGAGCGCGGTGGAGCAGGTGGTGGACGCGCCGCCGACATCGCGGGCGCGTCGTAGCCGCCATCGTCGGCGGATTGCTCGACCTCGTGGAGGTCGACCTCGCCGGTCGCGGGCTCCCCCGCGCTCTCGTGCAACATCAGGATCCGCTCGTAGACGACCTCGTTGCGCGCATCGAGGCGCAGGTGCGCGACCATCAGCTCGTATCGGAGCGGCGCGGCCACGCTGCTTCCGCGATCGGAGACGTCGATCACCGTCCCCTCGCCGCGTAACGCGGCGGTGCCGTCCGCCAGACGCACCTCGAATCGAACGGCGGCGCCGCGCGCGAACGTGACGGCGTTCGGCAGGCGGAGCCCGGTGGTCGAGACGCGATTCGCGAATCGCGCCACGAAGTCGGCGACGTCCTGACAGCTCGTGTAGACGACGATGGTCTGGTCGGGTTTCACCCGGCCCCCCTCGATGGGGGCGTAGGCTGCGCACCGCCTTCGAGATCGAGCGGTCTCGTCTCCGACGAGCCTTCGCCGCCGAGCAGTACCTCGATACGCCGCTCGGCTTCGTCGAGTTTCTGGGCGCCGGCGCGCGACAGCGCGACGCCCTGCTCGAACACCGCGAGCGCATCCTCGAGCGACAGCTCGCCGCCCTCGAGCTTGTCGACCACGCCTTGAAGGCGCGTGAGCACCTCCTCGAACGTGGCCTCGGCAGGATCCGTCTCTCCCGCCGGGGCCCGCGCCGGAGGAGTCGCTCCACCGGAACTGCTGCTCATCGGCCGCAACATGCCTCGCGAAGCGAGCACCGGTCAATGGCGGCTTATGGCGCGGCCGGCAGGTAACGCTCGCGCGAGACCGCGGCCGAGAGCACCTGCGGCAACGTGATGTGAACCGGACGCGTCTCGTTGCCGAGCCAGAGCCTCGCCTGGTCGGCGAAGAACTCGGAGCTCGGGTTGCCCGACTGTCCACCGGGCAGCGCGTTGCGGGCGGTCGTCCCGTCGGGCCGCAGCGCGACCACGAACCGGAAGACGGGGCCCGCGCCGTAGTTGAATCGCTCGCCGTTGCCGTCACCGGCGGCGTCGACGCACTCGCTGTCTCCGGGTCGCGGGAAGCCGCTCAGCTCGCTCCGCGGGTCGTCGGGCGTCAGCCCCTCCGCGAGCGGCAACACGCTCGTGTTGACCGAGAACCGATCGGTGATCGCCGAGAAGTCCGAGTCGGCCGGGAGATACCCACCGACGAGGGAGTCGAACCGGACCCAGTGACGCAGACCCCAGAGCCATCGGTCCCAGTCGTCGTGCCCGAAGCCGCCGAAGCCGTCGCCCGTGGAAGGCGACCGCAGGAACACGAGCGCGTCGTCGAGCGAACGGAGCGCGAGCTCGTCGCTGGTCTCGATCTCGGGCGTGCCGAGCACGTCGAAGTAGGCGCTCTCCCGCGTCTCGGGATTCCACGAAAGGAGCGAGTGGGTGTTCTCCCCGCGTGACTCGAGCATCAGCGTGACGAGGCGCATCTTTCCGGATCGGCTCCAGGGCCGACCGAAGAACGCGCCGTCGATTCGCTCGTCGTCGAGGATGTCGCCCTCGTACCGTCCCTCCCATGCGTTGAAGATCATCGTGGCGACCGCGTCGAGCCGGTCGTCCGCCGAGGGCGAGTCGTAGAAGGTCTCGACGCCGCTGGCCGCGTTGAGCCCGCGGTCCGCCCATGCCGAGAGACGCGCCTCGACCTCCTCCCAGTCGGCGCGCGACGCCCGGTACATGGCGGCCATTCGCTCCTCGGCGCTGCCCGGAGCCGGCGTGCCCGCCGCGGCCGCCCGGGCGGCTGCGATGGCGCCCATGAGCACGGGCAACATCTGCTCGTCGAGTCGCGACACGTGATTGCCGTGCAGCTCCGACATCGCGTCCTCGTCGGCGATTCCCGCGTCGTGCAACCGGCGAAGCTCGCGATCGATCCGGTCCGCGCGATATCCGACGTCCCAGGGTCCACCGATGTAATACGGGTCGTCGTTCATCGTCCCGTCGAGCGTGATGCCCCCGGGATCGTTGTTCGCCGTCAGCACGTACCCGCGCTCCGGATCGATCGCGTGCGGGTACTGATCGAACGGCACCACACACCGGTACGGGTCCGTGGCGCCCGGCCCCTCGTCGACGCGTCCGTCCACGACTGGAATCTCGAAGCCGCCGTACGTCGTGCCGTCGAGCAGCATCGTCGGGTCCGCACCTTCGGCCCAGCTGCCATCGGGGTTGCGCGGTAGGTAGCCCCGGCACGGCGTGGCCTGATAACCCGAGTAGAGAACCGAGCCCGAGTCGTCCGCCGCGACGATGTTCTGCGAATAGGCGACCAGCCCGCGCATGTGCTCGAAGAACTCTTCGACCGATCGCGACTGCCCGAACGCGTGAACGGCGCGCGCGAACGGCAGCTCGTCCGCGAAGCCGCCGAAGTCGAAGCTGATCGCGGTGATCACTCCGTCGCCATTCACGTCGCCTGGGACGACGTAGCTCCCGAGAAGGCGCACCAGCGA
Source organism: Deltaproteobacteria bacterium (assembly GCA_020854145.1). GTDB lineage: Bacteria > Myxococcota_A > Polyangia > Polyangiales > JADZFZ01 > JADZFZ01. Next base: position 26,026 of record JADZFZ010000809.1, read on the forward strand.
CTCGCCCGGCGCGAGCGTCTCGTCCGCCGTGGCGCTGCGTCCCTCGATCTCGGTGATCCAACGCCCGTCGAATGTCGTCCACCTAGGCCACGTCTCGGTGCGGCCGACGGAGTCGAGCGCGGGAACGTCTCTGACCGAGTAGGTCTCGTCGATCCGCTCGAGCGGCCGGTCCTCACCGTCGAAGCGGCTGGTCGCCGGCAATCCCGACGCGTCGAGCCTGAGCTCCTCCCGGTACCAATCGGTCACGTCGCCTGCGAGCTGCGTCTGGCTGAAAGCGATGTGCCCGTTCGTCATCGGGGCGAGCATGGGCACGCCGACGATCGTCATCCCGGCTTGCACGAGATCCTCGCCGCCGAGCACCGAGGTGTCGATCCCGATCTGGTAGAAGAGCGGCGGAATATCCAGCCCGAGGTGGCCGTCGCCCGCGAGCAGCGCCGCGCCGTCGGGCGTGCCCGTGCCGTCGACCGCCCAAGCGTTGCTGCCCCACCCGTGCTCGTGGTCGTGGCCCAGCCGATTCTCGATTCGCTCGAGCCGATGCGCCAATCGCTCGAACACCACCTCGGGCACTCGATGCAGGAATCGCCGGCGGGGTGATGCGATCCGCGGGCGACTGTCGATTCGCCCGCGACCGTCGACGATCGGCGCGGCACGCCCTTCGTTTCCCCAGCCATACGCGGACGCAATCGGGTTCACGGGCAGCACGCGATCGTAGATGTCGCCTCGCAATCCGGCGCGCCGCAGATCGCCGAGCGCAGCGCCTTCGAACGCCGCCGGGATTGCCGCCACCGCCCGCGCGCGCCCGACGTCGCCCGTCTCGAAGCCGAGGTTGTACGTCACCGTCCCGGCGAGCGCGGCCACGTCGCGACGCGCGAAGGGCGCCATGATCTCGGCTGGGTTGCGCACGCCCATGACGAGCGCGAGCGCCTGGTGCTCCGCCGAGGACGAGATCCCGGGCATCCGATTGCGCACGGCCTCGATGTACGCGTTGATGCCTTCCGCATACGCGTCGAAGATGCCCTCGAGCTCCGGCGTGAGACTGCCGAGCACCTCTTCGGTCACCGTCGTCGTGCCGATGCCCCGATTCTCGAGGTCGATCTCGAGACCGAGCTCGCCGAGCAGCTCCGACACGGTCGCGAGCGCGAACCGGCGCACGAGATCGAGCATGAAGAATCGATCGCGCGCCAGCAGGAAGCCCTGAATGCGCGCCGCGTCCTCGCGCGTGACCGAGTAGATGTGGGGCACGTCGTGGGGCGTCCGGATGACGTGCGCTTCTTCGGTCAGACCGGGAAGCCGGAACGTCGCCGTGCGCGGGACCTCGAGGATCTCGGGCGGCGCGTTCGAGGCGTCGGGCTCCACGTCGCCCGCGTCGGCGGGTCCCGCGTCGCTGCCCGCGTCGACCGCGGAGTCGGTGCCCGCTTCGGGCGGCGGCGGTCCGGTATCCGTCGGGGACGGACCGTCGTCGTCGCCGCAGCCGACGAGCGAGAAGCA
>JADZFZ010000810.1 GCA_020854145.1 Deltaproteobacteria bacterium
CGCGACGAGTCCGAGCCGCCGCTCGCGCGCTACGCGCTGCGGACGTCGTGGCAGGCGTACGTGCCGATCGCCCTCGGCGCGCCCATGCTGCTCGTCTATGCGTGGTTGGCCTACACGTTCGGCGCGCTCGCCTTCGGGTTCGTGGGCCTGATGCTCGCAGGCACCGGCGTCATGCTGCTCGTCATCGGCGTCGTCGGCGCGCGCGCGCTGCGCGTCGCGGGTGGGCGCGGCGAGCTGCGCATCTTCCGCGATCGCATCGACGTGCCCCGACCGTATGGGCGCGAGCCGCTCGTGCTGCCGCGCGACGCCTTCCAGGTCAGCATCACGCAGCAGGTCGTGCGCTTCATGTTCATGGGCGTCATCCCCGCGGGCGAGATGAACCGCGGCTTCTTGATCACGCTCCACTACACGGGCGGCTCGCGCGTCTTGTCCGACCGTTTGTTCCGGACCCCCGAGCACGCGCAGCGCGCGGTGAACGATTTGGCCCGCGTGCGAGCGGGGCTCGATCCGCTCGGGCCCGACGCTCGACCCCCTCCACCGACCGAGGCGACGCGCGACGAGCTCGACGCACGCATCGACGACGAGCTGCGGGACCTGTGACCGACGAGAGACCGTGGGCACCGAGCCCGTCGCCATGGCGATGCGCGCTCGTCGTGGTGCTGCTCGTTTCGTGCGGCGACGACGATGCGCCCCCGAGCGCCCCGCGCTGCGACGACGGATCGGCACCCTCGGCCACCTTCGACCCCTTCGCGTGGTTGGCCGACCCCTCGTCGCCCGCACGCCGCCTGCCCGGCGAGGCCCGGCTCGCCTCGTCGCGAGAGATCGAGGATCCGTCGGGCTTCGGCAACGGCGACTGGGGGAACTTCCTCGCGCGCGAGGGCAACCGCGCCGTCATCGTGGACGCGCCGGGACCCGGCGTGATGACGCGGCTCTGGCTGACGATCCGCGACACGGCCACCCAGGACCTCGGCGCGTCGGACGGCGTGCGCATCCACGTCGAGGTCGACGGCAACGCGATCTCGTTCGTCGACGGCGAGCAGGGCATCACCCTCGGGGAGCTCGCGTCGGGCGTCGTGCCCGGCTTCACGTACCCGTTCGTGGCGAGCCGCGTGCAGGCCAGCGGCGCGTGGGTCGTCACCGTGCCGGTCGCGTTCGCGTCGCGTCTTCGGATCAGCGTCGAAGATCGCCCGACGCTCACGGTGTACTGGCTCGCCGACTGGCTGGCGCTGCCGTGCGGCACGACCGTGCGCCCGTTCGACGGGCGGCTCGACGCGACGGAGCTCGACGCGCTCGATCGCGCCGCGGCGACTTGGGCGAGCCCGACCGACCGCGGCGGCGTGGCGGAGGTGCGTGCCCGAGGCACGGCATCGCCCGATGGCGCGGTGGAAGTGTCGTTGGACGAACCGTCGTTGCTCCGTCGCGTGCGCGTCGAGGCGGACCGGGCCGCGCTCGCTGCGCTCGTCGGCCGCCTCGAGATCGACGGTGACGTGGTCGTCGACGACGTCCCGCTCGCGCGATGGCTCGGCGCGACGTCGCCCGCTGCCGCCTACTCCGCGGCCTACGCGTGGGTGGACGACGACGCTGCCGCGCTCGACCTGCCGGCACCCGTGCGCGAACGAGCGACGTTCGCCGTTCGCGCGGCGCCTGGCACGCCCGCCGTCGAGGTCGGGATCGTGCTCGGTTACGACGAAGGGGCGCCCGACGACGACCTGGGCCGGCTCGCGATCCAGTGCGCCGACGTGCTCGCGGAGCCGTCGAGCAACGTGACGCTCGTGGACGTGAGCGGGCCTGGCCAGATGGTCGGCTTGTTCGTGGTCGCACGCGGGCCGATGTGGGGCTGGACGTTCCTCGAAGGGGACCACGAGGTCTTCGTCGACGGCGAGCCCACCTTGCTCGGCACGGGCACCGAGGACTACTTCGGCGGCGCCTTCTACTTCTGGGAGGGCCCGTTCGCCATCCCGTGGAACGGCGCGCCCGGCGTCGATCTGATGGGCTTCCCGCACCTCGGCGCGAACCTGATCGACGTCGCGATGTACCGCCACCACGTGCTCGACGCGGTGCCGTTCGAGACCTCGCTGCGCTTCGAGCTCGAGGCGTTCACCCCGAGCACGCGCTACGAGTCCTGCGCGTACCTCTACCGGTGAACGGCGCGGGGTCGTCGCTGGGGGCGCGTGCCCGCCCGTCCCTCACTCGGGGACGATGCGCGTCGCGAGACCGAGCGCGCGATTGGCGCCGTCGTAACCGACGAACAGGAGATCCAGCCGTGTGATCCCGCCGGAGGCCGGGCCGAGCACGAGCGCCGGCGCGCCGACCGCGATGCTCGACCAGGTCGCCGCGCCGGGAGTCAGCACCGGGCTCGCCGCGTACCGAACCCACGGATTGTCCGACCCACTTCGTCGCGCGAGCCCGATGCTCTCGGTCACCCCGCGCCGCCCGACGTAGTAGAGATCGACCAGCCCACGCGAGACGACCAGCGCCGGAGACGACACGCCGTCGCGATCGAACGACGCCGAGTCCTCCGACGGGACCACGCTCGCCTCGTCGAGCCGCATCGCGCCCTCGAAGCCCGTCGCCGTCCGGATCGCCGGCGCGCCCGTCCCGTCGTCCCGCGTGACGAACGCGACGACGAGCGCGCCGGTTTCCGTCCGCGCCACGCTCGGAGACTCGAGGCTCGCCACGCCGAGCTCGGCGGCGCCCGTCACCGGCGTCGGCATCGTCGCGTCGAACGTGCTGCCGTCGCCGGGGTACGCGTAGAGGTCGATGCCGTCGAGCAGCACGTAGAGCCGCCAATCGTCGGCGCTCCGGGCCTCGAGCCCCGCGAGCGTGACCGACCGGTCCGGAGGCGGCACGAGCGCGCTCGGCGACACGACGTCCACGAGCAGGGTGCCGTCCGCGTCCTGTCGCGCCGCGCGCAACGTCCCGCGCTCCGAGAGCACCAGGCGCCGCACGCCGTCGCTCGACTCCCCACCGACGATGCGATCCACGACCACGTTCGCCGACGCGCCGCCTTCGAGCTGACGCATCGCGACGGGGTCCTCCCCGACGACGAACGCCCGCGGTCGGTCGCACGCCTCGCCGGCCGTCGCGATCGATCGGACGAAGACGTGATTGTCCGAGCCGTTGCCGCCCCGCCCGAAGAGCACGGCGCGAACGGGTCGGCGGCTCGGCGCGTCGAGCGTCGCCGCGAGGCGCACCTCGCCGTCGACCGAGCCGACCAATCGCCCATCGGCGGTGAGACCCACGCCGAGCGACAACGACGATGCGCCCACCGGGAACGGGGTGCGCGCGAGCACTGCGCCGCCCTGCACGAGGAGCAGCTGCGCGGTGTCGAGCGAGATCACCGCGGCGAGCGCCCGATCCGTGGCGCCGTCCGCACGATCGGACTCCGTCAGACCCACCGCGACCGTCTCGGCGCACCGACCTGCAGCTTCACAACCAGCAAGAATCACAACACTCGCGCTCGCTTCGAGCGCGCCGCTCGGGTCGAGGGGCTCACGCGCGAGCGCCACGCCCTCCGCGTCGGCACTGCCGCCGAGCCAAAGAAGAAGCTCCGATCCCGCCATCTGATCACGGGGCGTGGGAAGCCCAGCGACGTCGAACCCGGAGAGACAGCCCGTTCCGGAAGCAAAACAAGTGGAAAAATCGAAAAACGACTCGGCCGAGGCCGACGGCGCGCAGCAACCCGCCACCGCGCTGTCGGCACAGCAGATCGGCATCGAGCCGCACGTCGCGACGTCCTCGCAGTCACGCCCGAACGGCTCGTCGCTCCGGAGGTTCCCGCACGACATGGGCGGGTCCGGCATCGCGGGCGGCGGCATGGGGCCGCTCGAGTCGGCGCCGCCGCCCGCGTCGCCAGGCGGCGGGAGAGGCGGCGACGAGGCATCGCGATTCGACGGCCCCGAGTCCGAGGTCATCGCTCCGGAGTCGAAGATCGGCGCGGTGCCGCCGTCGTCGTCGTCTCCGCAGCCGCCGTAGAGCACGAGCGCGAAGGCCGGGAGCATCCACGCGCCGTGCGCGAACGCGCTCGGAGGGTGCAGGCGGCGCGGGCAACGCCCCTTGCCCACGCGGGGGTCGCCGCGGCGCGCGTGCACGCCTCCCTCGCCGTGACTCGACGCCCGCTCTCGGCGACGCGAGCGCATCACGGCAGACCGCCGCGCAGCGGCTGCAACAGCGTCACGAGCCGGCTCGACTCGGGATCCTGCCCCGGCTCGTCGTACGACACGACCATCCGGAAGCGGTCGTCGTCGTGCGTGACGGACACACCGCGAATCTTGCAGGTCTCTCCGGGCGTCTCGGCGCAGAGCGCCAGGGCGCCCGCGCCCGCGCGCAGGATCGGGTTGGCCCCGTAGAGACGGACGTGGGGAAGCCCGCCGCCGCTCGGGAACGTGACGACCGCGTGGCTGATGGTCGCCTCGCCGGGCGTCTCGGTGACGAACCAGAGCCGATAGGCGACCGCGTCCGAGTCGTCGGGGACGGGCTCGGGCAACACGGTCAACGAGCGGATCCCCTTGCGCGCGATGGGACCGAGCTCGTCGGCCGAGAAGAGCTCCTGGAAGCCGTCCACCAGGTTCGGGTAGAGCATCCCGTCATCGGGGTCGTCGAGCTCGACGGTCCCCACGAGCACGACCTGACGGCCCGACTCCTCGTGCCCCACCGCGAACAGCCGCACCGCGTCCCGGCGCATGCCGGGCGCGTCCATTGCCGACATCGGCGCGATGGCGGGCGCGCGCACGGAGACGAACGGCGCGGTGCTCCCGAGGAGCCGGTAGGTGTCGAGCATGCGGCCCACGGCATCGACGCGCTGGCGCGCGAAGCAGACGTCGTAGAGGCCGTAGGCGTCCTCGCGCTCGCATGCGGCCGCGACGAGCACGAAGACGAAGTCCGTCGAGAGCCCGAGCTCCGCCTCGCGCGTCGAATGGTGCATCGCGCACAGCCCCGGCGTGCACAAGCTGCCGATCGTCGGCGAGTTGAACGGCAGCATGTCGGCGCCGCGCGGCCGCTCGAAGTTCGTCCCACCCGCCGAGTACAGCATCGAGAGCGCCCACGGGACGAAGAGGATGTCCTCGGCGTCGGGGTCGCCGTTGGTGATGTCCGCCATCACGTACCAGTGCGTGCCCCCGCCGGTGTCGCGCGCGCGGAGGAAGCCCACGTCGCCGATCGCGCTCGCCTCCGTGATGAGCGTGGTCGATCGCCGAAGGTCGTCCTGCCGCGTCCAGCGCGAAGGCGACGTGCACTGTCGGGTGTCGAGCGCGACCTCTCCGATCGCGGCGTCGGTCTCTCCGCCCTCGAGCGCGACGTAGAGACCCGCGCCGACGGCCCCATCGAGCGTGCAGAGCCTCGTCATGGCGCCCTCGGTCTCCGACTGGACGAGCTGCTCGACGTACATCGGCGCACCCGGCGGCGGCAGATCGGCGCCCGTCGCCGTCACGTTGGCGAGCAGCCCGGCCGTGCCGATCGGCGTGACGGAGGGCACGAGCTCGATCGTCACCACGACACGCGCCGTGCCCGCATCGATCTCGTCCGACTGCTGCCGCACGATGCCCGCTTGCGACACCACGAGCCTTCGCCCGTCGTGCACCGCGACGCGCAGCTCGGCGGGCAGCGCATCGGCGCCGGCCTGGCGCGCGCGCGTCAAGGTCACTCCGAGCGAGTTGCCCATCGGCGTCACGCCCGAGCGCATGTCGAGCTCGACCGTGAGGGTCATGCCCGCGTCCATGGGCACGCACTGCGGCAGCGTGCCCGCCGACGCCCGCAGCAGGAGCGCGCCACCCGTGACCGCGGTGACGGCGCCGAGCGCGGGCTGCGCCATCGCGGTCGCAGGCGACGGAACCCAGAAATCGCTGACGACCCCGGTGTCGCGAAACGGGTAGTTGCGCATGGTGACCGGGCTCGTGCCGCAACAGATGTCGATGTTCGTGAAGCAGTCGTCGTCGGCGCAGTTGACGAAGCCGTCCCCGTCTTCGTCGCCGGATCCTACGCAGTCCTCCCGCGGAGGCGGCACGAACATGTCGGCCACGTCGGGACCTTCGTCGGGGATGTCGGGCCCGTCGTCGGGGATCCGCATGTCGGCCACGTCGGGCCCGCCGTCGATCGGAGGCGGCGGGATGAACGGCGGGTCGTCGAGGAAGTCGGTGTCCGGTGCGTTGACGATGCTGCACCCGGCCGCGAGCGCGGACAGGAGCACCGAGATCTCGCGCCTCACAGGGCACCTCCCGAACGTCGCGTCCCGACAGCTCTCGATCGCCGTCGGGCCGCCGCCTCTCCCGGCCACGGGAGCCGCAAGGTCGCCATGCCCCCCCCGAACATCGGGGCGGCTGCGATCTGCGCAGTGGATCCCGAGTCTTCGTCGGGCTCGTCGAGCACGAAGAGCAACACCGAGAGGCCGCCGAGCGCGATCGTCGTGCCCCAGAAGACGTC
>JADZFZ010000811.1 GCA_020854145.1 Deltaproteobacteria bacterium
GGCCCGACCGAACGTGCTCCACGGTCTGCGCGGGCTCGAAGAACGACCGGTAGTGGAACGCGTCGCTCCCGAGCGTGCGGATGGCCCACAACTTCGTGCCCACGCCGATCACGAGGAGCGCGACCCCTGGCGACGAGTCGCTCAGGAGCAGCATCGGTGCCGCATTCGTCGTCGACGCAGGCTCGCGGGGTCGTATGCGCTGCGTGCCGCGCCGCATACGCTCGTGTGCAATCGGCTGCGCGCTCTCGACGCGATCCTGCACGCGAGCGATGCCGTCGCTCACGCGAGGACGTCGTCCTCCACGCGCGCGATCAGATCGAGAAGCCGTCGCGCGGCGCGATCGGACGGGATGCCGAGCGCGACGAGCGTGGCGCGGTGATCGAGGAGCACGGTCGCGCACGCAGCGGTCGCGACGGTGCGCCACGTGGCGACGAAGAGCGCACGCCGAAACGCGCTCGTCGTCTCGGTGCGGAAGTACGCGCGGTGGAACTGGAGGTGAGACTGCTCGTCGGCTGCGATCTCGCGGAGCGCACGGCGGATGTCTCCTTCCGGGAGCCGATCGGCCAGGAGGCCGTAGAAGCCGATGCCGATGACCTCGGCGGCCAGGAGCACGAGCAGCTTCATCCGCGTGCCTGCCAGTCGACGGCCTCGCACGAACAGCGCTTCCGTCCATTGATTGCGGAGCAGCTCGCCGCCGAGCGCCCGCACCATCGCGCCGAGGATGCGCGCGTGACGCCCTTCCTCGGCGACGAAGTGGCCCAGCGCGACGCGGTAGTCGTCGTCGATCCCCGGCAGACGAACGCGCCATATCTCCTTCGCGATGCGCCCTTCGCCTCCCTCACCGAGCTGGAATCGCGCGAGCGATCGGGACAGCGGCGCACGCCACGCGTTCGGGATCTCGCCGGCGTCGTCCACGCGCGGCAGCGGACGCCGCTTGTTGCGCTCGAAGTGGCGTCTCCAGGCGGACCATCGTGGGCTCTCCGGTCCGACGGCATCGAGGGGCGCGGCGAAGGTGGCGGCGGCGGTGGGCTGCATGACGTCCTCCACGCGGATGTACCCGTGAGAAACGCCCAGATTCCCGGGCGATCCGCCGAACGGTCGGGACGATGGACCGAGCGGCTCGCGGGTCTGAACGAACGGCGCGCCACGATCGCCTCCGCGTAGGGCGACGGCGCCGGTCGTTGCCGCACTGCAACCGGGCGCCCGCGCAGGGCGGTACCCTCGGCTCGTGAGCGACGGCCTTCCGCTTCGTACGCTCGGTGCGACCGGGCTCCGCGTCTCTCCTCTCGGGCTCGCGGCGATGGCCGTCCGCTTCGGCGGATCGGCGGCTCCGGGATTGTCGGCGGAGGAGGTGGAGCGCGCGTTCCACGAGCACGGGATCAACACGTTCCTCGTGCACCACCGCATGCGCGCGCAGTGCGAAGGCGTGAAGCGGCTGATCGCCGCGGGGCACCGCGACCGTCTGGTGCTCGCGTCGGAGGTCAGCCTGCCGTTCGCGGGCTCGGTCAGGCGCGGTCTGGAGAAGAACCTGCGCGCCCTCGGCACAGACCATCTCGACGTGTGGCTCGTCGGTTGGGTGCGCGCTCGTTGGTATCTGCGCCACGCCGTGTGGAGCGAGCTCTGCCGCCTGCGCGAGCAAGGCAAAGTGCGAGCAGTCGGATTCTCGGCCCACGACCGCAAGCTCGCCACGGCGCTCGCACGGGAGCTGCCGGCCGATGTGCTGATGATTCGCTACAACGCGGCGCACCGCGGTGCCGAGCGGGAGGTGTTCGAGCCGCTTCGTGACCTCGGCGCCCGGCGGCCGGGCATCGTCGCGTACACGGCGACGCGATGGGGCATGTTGCTGTCGCCGCAGCCGCAGCGCGGTTTCCCTCGCGCCATGACGGGACCCGAGTGCTACCGCTTCGCGCTCGGTCACGACATGGTCGATGCGGTCTGGTGCGCGGCCCGTTCGCCCGAGGAGCTGCGCGACGACGTCGAGGGTGTGCGCGAGGGCCCGCTGTCGCCGGAGCGCTACGAGGAGGTGCGCAGGTTCGGCGACGCCGTGCACGCCGCCGCGCGCGGCGGGCGGCGCTGGATGTTCGGCAAGACCTCGGGCTGAGCCGACGCGCCGAGCGTGGAACGAACGCGCTCCGGGTCGCAGCGACGTCGGGCGCAAGACCTCACAACCAGGGCAGCAGGACCTTCCGGCAGTAGGCGTCCCATGCGGGGCCGAGCTCCTTCGCGAGCGCTCGTTCCTCGAGCGGCGCGTAGAGCCGCGAGCCGATGTAGAGCACCGCGCCGATCAGCGCGCCGAGCCACGAATCGAGGAGGAAGCCGACCCACGGGACGACGAGCAGCGCGACGCCCGTGTAGAGCGGGTGCTTGCACAGGGCGAACGGGCCGGTCGTGATGAGCTCGCCGCGCGGCACCTTCGTCAGGATGAGGAGCACCGACCAGGCCCAGATCGTCACGCCCGGGACCAGGCACACGAGCGACACGATCGCCAGCGCCGTGGGAGGCCCGCCGACGGCGAAGATGGCCGGCCTCCACAGGTTGATCGCGAGCCCGCCGACGACGAACGGCAGCGCGAGCAGGCCGATCTTGTCGCCGCTGCCGACGAGGGCGCGGAGCTTCATCGGGCCTCCGCGCGTTGCTTGAGCGTGCGCAGCTGCTTGCGCTCCATGACGTCGTGGACGGCGACCGCGACGGGTCGCAACAGCCGTGCGACGAGGCTGTCTGCGTGCTCCACGCGGACCCGCACCACGAGGTGCGTGGCCGAGTCGCCGATGGGCTCGAGCGCGAACGCCCAGGTCGCGCGGGCCGGGCCAGCGGGCTTCGGCGCGCCGGGCAAGAGCGACGGATCGCCGAGGACGAGCGCGCGCATCGGCTCGATCGCGAGGACCGCGAAGCCCTCGGGCCCCGTGCGCTTGATCGGGAGCGTGTCGCCCACGGAGAGCTTCTGGAGCGCGGGGACGATCCGATCGGCGCTGCGTACGCCTCCGTTGTCGAGCAGGTCCCAGCTGTACCAGCCGCCGCGACCGCGGCCCATCTGCAGGAGCCACGGCCAGACGTCGCGTGGCGGCGCCTCGATGCGCACGTGGTGCGTGACCTGGGCGCGGGCCGCGGGCAAGAGCTCGTCGCCGGCGATCGGTGCGTGCTCGTCGGGATGCGCGCGACCCGGTGTGCCGACGAGCCCTGCGAGGCGGTCGAGCAGATGCCCCATGCGGCTCGCCGGACGCATCGGTCGGGCCAGCGACGCGCTGCGAGGCATCGTTGCGCGCGGGCCGTCGGGCTCGCGCAAGACCTGCGGTGCGCCGCTTCCGGAGAGACCGAGGGCGAAGCCGTTGCGCATCCCGGCGCGGCGCGAGGTCGAGCAGCGTTTCGTCGCGGCTCAGCGTGGATTCTTCGCGGCCGTGATCGCCGCGGTCAGCACGCGCTCGCACTCCGCGGCGTCGGGCTCGGAGCCGAGGCCGAAGAAGTAGCTGCCCGGCCGTCCATGGTCGCCGGGGAAGCCGGAGATCGACAGACCGTCGCTCGCGCCGGGCACGTTCGCGAAGGCCGCCAGAGCCGCGCCCCGCGACACGGACGCCTGCGTCAGCGCAACCGAGAGGACCGACGTGCCGCGCTTCTCACCGGAGGTCGCGACGAGCACGTGGCTGCGGTGAAGGACGAGCACGGTCTCGTGCACCTCGTCCGGATCGACGGGGTTCGCACGGCGGCCCAAGAGCTTGCCGAAGAAGCCCTCCGCAGGAGGATTCTCGCTCCGCGTGAGCCACACCCGAGCGCCCTCGAGGGTGATCTGGTTCGCAGCAGCGTGCTTGCCGATGGCGTCCGCGAGCCGCGGCGACAGCGATGCGAGCGACGTCTCTCGGGTGGAGCGGCGATACACGGCGCGAGAGTATCTGCCCCCGACACGATCAGGGTGTCGATCGACGTGCCATCGACGTGCGTCGGCAGCCGACCGCTGCCCGTGAGAAGCGTCGGCAGGGTGGCGTCGCGGACGGTCGCCCGGGAGCACCGGGCTGCCCCCGCACGCCGTCCCGCGCGCGAGCGTTCTCGGTGCGGTCACGAGAGGAGTGCACGCACCCGGCGGCGCTCGGTCGCGGCGTCAGAGGGCATGAGCGCATCGGTGACGCGCATTGCGGCTCCTGATTCGTGCTCGATCCAGACTTGTCGCGTTCCGCGCTGCCAGGCTTTCAGCCGCACGGGGCCGAGCGTGCTCACCGCGAACGTGGCGCGCGTGCGGCGCATCCATCCGCGATCGACGCGCACGCGGACTACGTGGTTGTCGCGATCGAGCCGCGACGGCGCGACCAGGCGAATCGCGACCGCGACCGACACGTGCGCGAGGAAACACCCGACGAGCGCCGCAATCGGTGCAATCACGACGAGCACGGGTACGTTCACCCACGACGGCTCGTCGATGAGCTCCGCCACGCTCGCGAGCACCACCGCGAAACACGTCGCCGCCACGGGGAGCACGGCAGCCGCGGTGGTGACGACACAGCCGATCGACGGTCGCCAGACGACCGAGCGTCTCCGCGACGCCACCGGCGCGCCGTCGTCTTCGTCGTGATCGACCCAGTGCCTCTCGCCGCACCATTCGAGGCCGCAACGGTTGCATTCGAAGAATGCCGGCCATCGGCGCGGTCCCGAGGACGCTCGATAGGACGGCGACAGCGGCGGGTCGCAATGAGGACACCCTCGACGAGCACCGCGGA
>JADZFZ010000812.1 GCA_020854145.1 Deltaproteobacteria bacterium
ATCCCGTCCGACCGCGGGGCCCCAGGGGCGCGCTCGACCTGATGTCGGGCGCGGCGCGGGTGCAGGCGCTCGCCGTCTCGACGGAGTTCCCCAACCCGACCCTGCGGCTCGTGTCGGATCGCGTGACCTCGCCCGCCGCCCAGCTCGCGCGACAGATGTTGTCCGACGAGACGACCGCGCTGCTGTCGTCCGCGCCGATCATCGGCTTCGCACGCGACGGTGATCACGACGCGATGGCCGTCTTCGCCGGCGTCTCGCGTCGCGAGCTCCAGCTCGACGACGCACCCGACGTCCTGTGGCTCGCCCCGGACACGGTCGCGTTGTGGACCGGTCGCGTGGAGTCGGTGTGCCGGACGCGCGGCCCGAGCGCGCTCGCGCGCCTGCGCGAGATCGATCCGTCGCTCGACCGCGCGGCGACGATCGCGGGCTTCTGGCGCGGCGCGGTCGACGACGCGCCCGGATCGTGCGTCGAGATGGCGGGGTCGATCCACCTGCCGCCGAGCCGCTACGCCCGCGGACACGGCTTCTGGCTCTGCGGGAGCGAGGCCGACGCGGCCGCGGGTGCGCGTTTCCTGACGAGCTACAGCGCGGCGAGGTCGAGCGAATCGATCCCCGGGCTGGTGCTCGAGGTCGTCACGGGCGGCGACGAGCTGATCCCGCGAAGCGCCCACCCCCAGGGGAATCGGGTGCGCGCGGAGTTCGGCTCGCGCGTCGCGGTCGGTCCGGCGCCGCAGATGAGCCCGGAGGCGCTGCGCTACTACCGGCGCGGAGAAGCCATCCCCCCGTGGGAGCAGCCCGACCCTTGGGGTTACCCGCAGGTCGACGGCCCGCCGCCCGGCTACGACGACGTCGATCCGGGACCGGAACGACCACCCGTCGCGCGTCCTCCTGGATGGCAGGGGCCGACGCGCTCGACACCCAATGCGCCGCCGCCGGCGCCCCATGGCTTGGAGTGAGGTCGATGTCGCATCGCGGAGCGTTCGGGATCTTGTGCTCGGTGTCGGTCACGTTCGGGTTGCTCGGCGCGGCGTGCGGCGACGACGACGGTCCTCCCGCCGTGTCGTTCGGGGACATGGGTCGGCGCGACCTGGGGCCGGCACCCGAAGCAGGCCCGGACGCGCCGACGCCCCCCCCGCCTCCGACCGACGGCGGTGGGACCGGAGACGGCGGCATCGACACGAGCGGGCGCTGCGCCAGCGAAGACGAGTGCGCGTTCGGCCGTCGGATGCGGGCCTGCTGCCCGGATTGCCTGATGCCGCTGACCCGCGCCGAGATCGACGGCGATCCGTGTGTGATGGCGGAGGACGAGGAGTACACGGAGGCGAACTTGACGGCCTGCCGTCCGGATCGCCGGGCCTGCGTCGGCGACTGCGCTTGCCCGGAGTGGGTCGGCGTCACCTGCGACGTCGGCGTCTGCAGCGCATACGTCTCGGGCAACTGCCGGACGGACGGCGACTGCGGCGTGGGCCAGCAGTGCATCGACCGCAACGGGGATGGGCGGACGGAGTGTGTCGCGACCACGGACTACTGCGTGCTGCCCGAGGACTGCGCCATGGGTGAAGAGTGTCGCGATCACGACCTCGATGGTGTGCCGACGTGCGGCCCACCCGTCGAGTGCATCGGCGACATGGACTGCGACTCCGGGACGACGGGGCCCTGCATCGGAAACATCTGCACGGGACGCGTCTCGGACGACGGAGGCGTTCCCGCGGACGCCGAGATCCCGAGGTACGTACCGTGTACCACCGTCGCCCAGTGTGCAGCCGCGGGCCTGCCGGCAGACTTCGTCTGCGCGGACTTCACGGGCGACGGCAACAGCGAGTGCATCCCGGATCCCGCCAACTGCGGGGGGTGCGGCCGCAACGAGATCTGCACCGAGTTCGCGCCGGGGATGTACGCCTGCCTCGTCGCGATGTGATGGGGAGCGGCAGGCGCAGAGGCTGTGCAAAAAGGTTTGGCCGGGAGACACTTCGTGCGAGCGCGACGGTCGGAGACTGCGCCAGGGACGGTGGATCGACCGGCGGCGTGGCTGTTGCAGGAATCGCGCGGGTTGCTGCGTTTCCGATGGAGGCACTCGTGACGGCTCGGACGCACTGCGTGGTTGTTCCCGTCCTGCTCCTGGCTGCGTGCACGCTCGAAGGCACGCCCGAGGTTCCGGAGGGGACGTTGCGCGAAAACGCGGTGAGCGACGTCGTTCAGTTCCGCGGCCGCGTCCATTTCCGCGCGCAGGGCGTCGACTGCATCGACCAGGACGGAGACGGCGCGGGAGCCTATTGCAGCGGCGGCGCGGACTGCGACGACACCGATCCCGCGGTGCAGACCGGTTGCACCGACTGCGCGGACCCGGCGGCGGGCTGCCCCTGCGTGCTCGACGCTCCCGACGTCCCGTGCACCGTGCGCCTCGGCGGCGACTGCATGCAGGGCTCGCTTCGTTGTCAGGACGGGCGATACGCGTGCGGCGAGCTCGGCCCGCTCGATCGCGAGATCCCCCCGGGCGAGTCGAGCCCGGCGGGGTTCCGCCGGTACGCGTTCACCGGCGATCCCTGCGACTCGTGCGACCTGACCTGCCGAAACGACCCCCGTGTGCCCGGATGCCCCGGGATCAACCCGGATTCGCCGTGCACGACGTCGGCGACGTGCTCCCTCGGCCGCGTCTGCGACCGAGGCTACTGCTCGTGCACCTCGAACGCGCAGTGCCCCGCCGGGCAGCAGTGCATCGGCAGCTATTGCATCGCCCCGGCCTCGTGCACCGGCGACCCGACCCCCGACGAGACCTTCGACCACGTCGGCTACGACCCGATGCCGCCCGGCGGCTTCCGCCCGGGCATCACGATCGGCCGTGGGACCACGGTGTTCTCGCGCTACGCGTGGGTCGCGAACTCGGGACAGAACACGGTCTCGAAAGTCTGCCTCGAAGAGTGCCCCGACGCGTGGAACCCGATGCTCATGCACCCCGCCGGCTCCGAGGTCGGTCGCTACCTCGTCGGCTACGACGGCATCTCGAACAACCCGTCGCGCACCGCCATCGACGGCCTCGGCAACGCGTTCGTCGCCAACCGCGCGCACAGCGCCTCGAACCAGGGCAGCGTCACCGCGTTCGCCGGCGACTGGTCCTACTGCGACCCGATGCGCAACGGCGACATGGTGCTCCAGACCTCGACGGGCGGCCTGACGGGCACCGCCAACTGGCTCTCGCGCTTCACCGCGGGCCTGCCGACCGACGAGTGCGTGCGCTGGACGATCCCGATCGGCGCCAACTACTACATCCCGCGCGCGCTGACGATCGGGCCCGCACGTCCGGGCCAGAACGCCCCCGGCGGCTGGATCTACGTGGGCACGTGGCACCGCACGAGCTCGTCCGGCCCGGGTCGCGTGTACAAGGTCCACCCGAACGGGTGCGTCGCCAATCGCGCGGGCTGCGAGCCGGCGACCGGGAACTGGACGGCCTCCGGGACCACGGCGCCGAACGGCGGCTCGGTGCTCATCCCGCTCCACCCGTATGGGGCGGTCTCGTTCGAGGACGGCGACATCTGGCTCCAGCAGCTCGGCGTGACCGGCTACACCGGCGTCAACACGGACGACGGCACCACGACGTCATGGTTCACCCCTCCTGCGGGCACCTCGCCGAATCAGCTCGGCATGATGAACGCGGGGTACGGCATCTCGCAGGACCAGCACCACCGCGTGTGGCAATCGGGCTGGGACGAGCAGGCGATGACGTTCTACGACCCGGGCGTGCGCGACGCGCTGGCCGCGAGCACGCCGCTCAACACCGCGTTGACCAGCACGGCAGGCGACAGCTGGTGCCACGTCGATCTGAGCGCATCGCAGACCGAGTCGCTCAACTACTCCGGCGGTCTCG
>JADZFZ010000813.1 GCA_020854145.1 Deltaproteobacteria bacterium
CGAACATCGTGCCCGTCTACGAGCTCGGCGTGGTCGACGGCGTGTACTTCCTCGCGATGGAGCACGTCGAGGGTTGCACGTTGTCCGAGCTCCTCGGCGGCGGGCCGCTCGCACCCGTCGAGGCCGCGGAGATCGGCGCTCAGGTGCTCGACGCGCTCGGCTACGCGCACGAACGCGCCGGCATCGTGCACCGCGACGTCACGCCCCGGAACGTGCTCGTCGACGCGATGGGCCACGCGCGTCTCGTGGACTTCGGCGTCGCCGCGCGCGTCTATGCGAACGGCGCCGACGTGTTCGGCTCGGCGGGCTACATGGCGCCGGAGCAGGCGCGCGGCGCCGTCGTCACGTCGCGCAGCGACCTCTTCTCGGCCGCGGCCGTCGTGGCCGAGCTCATCACCGGGCGGCCGCTCTTCTTCCGTGCCTCGCCCGAAGAATCGCTCCGCGCGACGCTCGAAGAGCCGCTGCCCGATCTCAAGGAGGACAAGGAGATCCCCGAAGAGCTCGAGCCGCTCTTGACCGCCTCCATCGCGCGCGATCCGGAGAAGCGGCCCCACGGCGCGCACGAGCTCGCCCGCAAGCTGCGGACGTACGTCGCGACGCACGCCCCCGAAGGGGTCGCGAGCCGCCTCGCCGATCGCGTCAGCCGCGCGATGGCCGCACGGCGCGAGACGGAGCTCGCCGACGCCGTCTCCACGAGCGAGGCGCCGACGCGCGACGGCAGGACGATGTCGATCGCAGCGAGCCGCGTGCTCACGGCGGCGATCGGCGACGGGCGGACGGCAGAGGTCTCGACCACGACCGTCACGACCGAGGATCTCGTCGGCGAAGCGAGCCCCGCGACGCGACGTGCGCCGCGAAGCCCGGGTCGCGCGGGCGCGACGCCCGACGACAGCGGCGGGCACCCGACCGCACCCCACCGAGCCCGCAGCGGTCCGAGCGCGAGCGAGGCCGAGACCCAGCCGCAGATCGCGCCGCCGGCGTTTGGGCAGCCGCGTCGCGACGCAGACGCCGACGCAGACGAGCGACCCGCGCCCGCGACCGCGCCGCTTCCGGGGCGCCGTGCCGCTTCTCCGACGGCCGCCCCCGCCTTGGCGGGCGTCGCCGGCGCGGCGTCCGATGGATCGAGCCCGGGCGCCACGGATGTCGCGGAGCCAGTCGTCGCGCCGACGGTCGACCCTCGCACGTCGATCACGTCGTCCGAGCCCGCGGCGTCTCGCCGCGGCATCACGCCGTGGGTGGCGGTCGTGCTCGGCGTCGCGCTCGCCATCCCGCTGGCCCTCGCGTTCCGCGCGGCGGGACCTTCGTCCGGCAACGACCCGTCCGCGAACGGGGAATCGCCCGATCCGACAGCGTCGCGCACCGTAGGCGGAGACGCAGCCGCTGCCCTCTCCGACGTCGCGCCCGCGACGCCGACAACCGACGTCGACGCGAGCTCCGCACCCGCCGCGCCCGGCGACGCGGGAACGCCGGCGACGCCCGACGCGGCCCTGCCCATCGCGCCGCCGGACGCCGGAACGCGCGAGCCGCCCGTCGCGCGCGGCACGATCGAGATTGCGGCCATCCCGTGGGCCGAGGTCCGCATCGACGGACGCAACGTCGGAACGGCCCCGATTCGTGGACGATCGGTGACCGCCGGATCCCACGACGTCCGCGCGAGCTGCCCTCCTCTCGGCGCGAACGCGCGCGTGCGCGTGCAGGTCCCGTCCAACGGGCGTGTCCGCGTCTCATTCGATCTGCGGCAGGATCCGCCAGTGATTCGCGTGCGCTGACGCCGGCTAGGCCTTGCCGACGTCGTTCGCGATGCGATCGAGCACGCCGTTGACGAAGCTCGACGTGTCGCCCGTTCCGAACCGTTTTCCGATCTCGATCATCTCGTTGATGGTCACGCGCCGCGGCACGTCGGGGAGGTGGACCAGCTCGAACACGCCCAGACGCAGCACGTTGCGATCGACGCGCGCCATCCGTTCGAGACGCCAGTTCTGGCTGGCTCCTCGGATGATCTCGTCGATCGCGTCTCGATGCGCACCGACGCCTCGCACGAGGTCGTTGGCGAACGACGCTCCCTCCACGTCGATCTCGAACGACGACCAGAACGTGGCGATGGCCTGCTCCGCGGTCACGCCCGCGACGTCCATCTGGTAGAGCATCTGGAGTGCTGCTTGGCGTGCGCGCCGCCGCGAAGCCATGAGCGTGTCTACGACGTCGCGCCTCTCCGCGCTAGAGACCGGCGCCCCCGAGCGCCCGCAACAGGCTCGCCATCTCCAGCGCGCTCATCGCCGCTTCCCAACCCTTGTTGCCGGCCTTCGTTCCCGCGCGCTCGATGGCCTGCTCGATCGTGTCGGTCGTCAAGACGCCGAAGGCGATCGGAACCCCCGTGTCCATCATCGCGTGCGCGACGCCCTTGGCGACCTCGGCCGCGACGTACTCGAAGTGCGGCGTGCCGCCGCGGATGACCGCGCCGAGCGCGACGACGGCCACGAAACGTCGGCTCGCCGCGAGCCGCTGGGCAACCAGCGGCAGCTCGAACGATCCCGGCGCGCGCACGAGCGTGATGCGCGCCTGCTCCACGCCATGGCGCGCGAACGCGTCGAGCGCCCCCTCCACCAATCGGTCCACCACGAAGTGGTTGAAGCGGCTCGCGACGATCGCGAAGCGCCCCTCACCGGCCTCGAACGTTCCTTCGACCGTCGTGATCCCGCTCATGGGCGCCGCTCGTAGCGCGAGTCGCAGGCTCGGGTCAATTCGGTCCGCGACCGCCCGGCCCGGCGAGCGCGTGCGCGTCCGCGAGCGCCGCGGACGTCGAAGCGCTCTCGTCGTCGACCACGACCTGCTCGGTCAGCTCGAGGCCGTAGCCCTCGAGGCCCGCGATGCGGCGCGGACGATTGGTCAACAGCCGCAGCTTGCCGACGCCGAGATCGGCGAGCACCTGGGCGCCGAAGCCGAACTCGCGCAAGACCTCGCCGCTCTCCATGGGAACGCCGACCGCCGGCGGCTCGAGCCCGCCATGCACACGAAGGTCGTGGAGCAGGTCGGCACGCGGAGGGACGTAGAGCACGACCCCGCGCCCTTCCTGCGCGATGCGCATGCACGCGTCGCGTCCACGCAGTCGTCCGGGAAGTCGAACGCCGAAGATGTCGCCGAGCACGCTTCCGGTCATCACGCGCACGAGCGTCGGCTCCTCCCGCCGGATGGGCCCGAGCGACAGCGCGAGGAACTGCTTGGCCTCGACGCTGACCTCGTAGACGTGAGCGGTCCAGGTCCCGGGGGCGTCGGGCAGCGTGACCTCGGCGCTCGCCACGCACCGGACCAGACGCTCGGTCTGCAGCCGGTAGTGGATGAGGTCCGCCACGGACAGGATGGCCAGGCCGTGCTCCTGTGCGAACCGCTCGAGATCGGCACGCCGGGCCATCGTTCCATCGTCGTTCATGATCTCGCAGATGACCCCGGCCGCCGTGCAGCCGGCGAGCACCGCGAGATCCACCGAGCCCTCCGTCTGTCCGGTGCGCTGGAGCACTCCGCCAGGGCGGGCGCGCAACGGGAACACGTGCCCCGGCGACACCAGATCCTCCGGGCGCGAGCGCACGTCGGCGAGCACGCGAATGGTGTGCGCGCGGTCGGCCGCGCTGATGCCGGTCGTCACGCCGTGGCGCGCCTCGACGCTGACCGTGAAGGCCGTGCCCAGCGCCGCCTTGTTCTGCTGGACCATCATCGGCAGCCCGAGCCGCTCGACGACGGCCGCATCGAGCGCGACGCAGATGAGGCCGCGCGCGTGCTTCGCCATGAAGTTGATCGCCTCGGGCGAGACGAAGTCCGCCGCGAGCACGAGGTCGCCTTCGTTCTCGCGGTCCTCGTCGTCGACGAGGATCACCATGTGCCCTGCGCGGATCTCGTCGATCGCGCGACGTACCCGCTCGAGCGCGTCCGCCCGTACCGCCGCGAACATCTTCACCTCGCCCATGAGGTCGCTCTCCTTCCGCGGTTCACAGATAGCCCGCTCTTCGCAGCGCCTCCAACGTGACGCCGTCACGCGAGGTCGGATCTGTGCTCATGGCGCCCGTCTCGCGCGGAGCACCCATCGAGAGCGCGCGAACCACGTACTTCGCCAGGACGTCGACCTCGAGGTTCACCGTCGCGCCGGCGAGCAGCCTCGCCAGCGTGGTCGCCGATTGGGTGAAAGGCACGACGACGACCTGCAGCCAATCGTCGCCCACCTCGTTCACCGTCAGGCTCACGCCGTCGATGGCGATCGATCCTTTGCCAGCCACGAACCTCGCGAGCTCACGCGGCATCTCGAACCGCATGCGCTCGGCGCCGGGGCCGAGCTCTCCGAGCGCGCGTCGGTCGACGAGCCGCCCGACCCCATCGACGTGGCCCGTGACCACGTGCCCGCCGAGCCGTGCGCCGACCGCCAACGCGCGCTCCAGGTTCACCTCGCGCGAGACGACGGCGCTCGCGAGCGTAGACCGCGCCAGCGTCTCGGCCGACGCATCGGCTTCGAACCATCCGGGCTCGCGCGCGGCCACCGTCAAGCACACGCCCGAGACGGCGACGCTCTCGCCGAGCGCCAGGTCCGCGTAGGGCGCATCGATTCGCAACCGAGCGCCGGATCCGACGCGCACGACCCTCGCGATCCGCCCGACGTGCTCGACGATTCCCGTGAACATCAGCGCACCGCTTCGGCTCCGGGCCGCCGGAGGCGACCTCGGAGGATCCAGTCGTCACCCACGCGCCGAAGCCTGGCACGCTCGACGCGGAACGCCTCTCCCATCCGCTCGGCGCCGCGCCCTCCCACGAACGGGCGTGCCTCGCGACCCCCGACGATGCTCGGTGCCAGGAAGAGCGCGAGCCGGTCGGCCCACCCGCCTTCGAGGAACGACGCGTGGACCTCGCCGCCGCCCTCGACCAGCAGCGACACGATGCCCATCGACGCCAGCGATCGGAGCGCCTGCTCGACGTGAACGCCTCCCGACCCCGGCTCGACCCGCACGATCGTGAGACCCGGGCGAGCGAGACGCGCGGCCGCGTCGTCGGACCCGCAAGCGTGGACGATCACGACAGGCGCTGCCTCGCTCGCGCCGGTCACCAGCTTCGCATCGGACGGTGTGCGCAGATGCGTGTCGAGCACGACGCGCAGAGGGCACGCTCCCGGGCGGGGCGACACCATGCGGACCGTGAGCTCGGGGTCGTCCGCGAGCACGGTCCCGACGCCCACGAGCACCGCGTCGTGGCGGTCCCGAAGTCGATGCGCCAGACGTCGTGCGGGCTCGGAGGTGATCCATCGCGAGTCGCCGGTCCGAGTCGCGATACGCCCATCGAGCGTCACCGCAGCCTTCAACGTCACTCCGGGCAGCCCGCGCGTGATGTGCTTCGCGAAATCCTCGACCCGTGCGTGCGCGCGCTCCGCGAGCGCTCCCGATGCGAGATCGACCGCGACGCCCGCAGCCCGGAGCAGCTCGATCCCGCGGCCGTCCACACGCGGGTTGGGATCGCGGCAACCGATGACCACGCGCCGGATCCCCGCAGCGATGATGGCATCCGTGCACGGCCCGGTACGACCATGATGGCAACAGGGCTCGAGGGTCACGTAGAGCGTCCCGCCCCGCGCGCGCTCCCCCGCCTCCGCGAGCGCAGCGACCTCCGCGTGGGCGAGCCCGGCTCGCTCGTGATGGCCGCAGCCGACCACCGCCCGCGTCGGGTCGGCGACGACGGCGCCCACGTGCGGATTGGGGCTCGGTCGGCCCCGTCTCGCGCGGCTCACGGCCTGCGAGAACAGCACGCGATCTCGCCGATCCATCAGGTCTGGCCGGATGGCCCGTCCAGCGGCGGAGCATGGCCCGCGGCCGCGCCGTCGACGACGTGGGGCGCCGGCTCGGAGTCGATCGTGTGCGCGCCCGAGTCGGGCTCGTCGTCGCGAGACATCAGGCTCGACAGCTCCGCAGTGAACTCGTGGATGTCCTTGAAGCTGCGATACACGCTGGCGAAGCGCACGTACGCCACTTGATCCACGTCGCGCAGCACACCCATGACCTTCTCGCCGACCACCCTCGATTCCACCTCGCTCGCACCCAGCTCGACGACCTGCCGCTCGACCACATCGACGATCCGATCGAGCGCCTCCGCGGAGACGGGTCGCTTCTCGCACGCTCGCCGCAGCCCGGCCAGGATCTTCTGCCGGTCGAACGGCTCACGGCGGCCGTCCTTCTTGACCACCTGCGGCAGGACCTCCTCGACGCGCTCGTAGGTCGTGTAGCGCCTGAGGCACCCCGCGCACTCGCGTCTGCGCCTCGTGACCTCGCCGCCTTGAGACAGCCGCGAGTCGATCACGCGGTTGTCGAGCGTGGCGCAGAAGGGGCATTTCACGGTCGCCTCGAGGCGGTCATCGAACGCAAAGGCTACCAAGGTGCCAGGAGAGATCCAGGCGCCGTCCGCCGTCCGACCCTGTCATTCGGTCCGGATCTCGAGCACGCGCCACTCGCCGGCCTCGCGGACGAGCATCAACGTGCCTCCGTCGAAGCGCACCGTGGCCGTCTCACCCTCCTGCCGGACCGTGAGCGTTCCGTCGTCGTCGAGCCCATCGACGAGCGTCCGGATCTGCCCATCGAGCTCGGCGCGGGCGCGGCGCGCGAGCACCCGCTCGAAGGCGGCGAGGCTCCGGAGCCTGAGGGCGGAGCGCAGCGAGCGGACCGCATCGATGGGCGACCTCGCCACCGGCTCCGACATCACGCCGCCCTCCACGCGCCAGCCGTCCTCCTCGAGGACGAGCGAGACCACGTGACCCGTGGAGAGCGTCACGCGTGCGGTCGCCTCGAGCCTGCGCCCGACCGATCGACCCACCGTTCGCACCTCGTCCTCGACCTCGGGCTGGTAGGCCCGCAGCCCTTCGGCCAGGGTCCGCTCGGAGGCCTGTTCGCGCGCCGCTCGCGATTGCACGGCCCGCAGCGCGCTCGCGTCTCGTCGCCGCAGCGCCTCGACGTAGCGCGACAAGGTCGGCTCCGGGCGGTTCGTCTGGACGCTGGTGCATCCAGCGAGCGCGAGAGCCGCGAGCAACCAGACGAAGGTTCCGCGCAAAGCACGCGCACCATAGCAGAGCCCCCGTCGCGCTTGCCC
>JADZFZ010000814.1 GCA_020854145.1 Deltaproteobacteria bacterium
CCGGCGAGATCGAAGCGCGCTCCGCTCTGCACGGTGCGAATCCCGTCGCCGTCGAGGTCGAGCACGATCGGAGACCCGGTGCACTCGTAGCGATCCTCGAGCACGTCTTCGGAAGCTGCCAGCTCCGCGAGGATGCCGCGACCGATGGAGGCGCAGCTCGAGGTGGTGCGCGTGCACGCGCGGGCCGCGGCCACCGTCGCCACGTAGCCGCACCGCAGCTCGCCGTCCTCGAGCAAGCGGCCGCCGCCGTCGTCGTCGTCGATGGCTGCGCACGCGCCACCGCCGAGCTCGAAGTCGGCGCCTCCGTCGGCGCGCGCGCGGCTCGAGGGCGCGTACGTCGGCGCCAGGCCGGCCTCCACGAGGAGCTCGTTGAGCGCGTCCGCGAAGAGCGCCTGGCCCGACTCGAAGGCGTCCTCGGGGCACGATCCGTCTGCGCCTCCGGACCCCGGCGTCTCGGGCGCTGCGGGTGCGTCGGGCGTGGGCTCCGCGTGGGGGGGCTCGGGCGCGGCGGGAGGCGGCGCCATCGGCGTGGGCGTGGCGGGCGACGGAGGCGCCTCGGCGGTGCACGAGTCGAAGGACACGCGCATCTCGCGATCGAAGCACACCTCGCAGGGCGAGCCGTCGCCGCGGCTCGCAGGGAGGCACGTCTCGTCCGATCCGGGCGTCGGGTGGTCCCCCCGCGGAGGCACGCTGCTCGGCGGCGCCTCGGGCGGCGCGGGCCCGTCCGCGGGGATGTCGAACCCGATCTCGACCCCGCCGCCGCAGTCGCGCAGCACCGTCGTGCCGTACAGGTCGGTGCAGCGGAAGCACGCACGCCCCGAGGCAACGGAGACGGCGCACGCGTACGGGTTGCCGACGACGGGACCGCCGCAATGAAGCGTGCGCTCCTCGCCGACGACGCAGACGCCGCAGATCGAGCCGTCGGGCTGCACCTCGACCTCGAGGCGGTCGCACGCGTGCGGGTTCGGGTACTCGGGGCACGCCTCTCCCTCGCACCGTCGATCGACCAAGGCGGCGCGTGCGCCCGCCTCGAGCGTCCACGAGCCCGGTCGCGCGCCGCCGTCGATCTCGGCCTCACCACACGCGCTCGATGCTGCGAGAGTCAGCGCGACCCAAGCGAAACGGACGTCTTTCATCGTCTCCTCCTTGCGAAGGAGCCCCACCGCAACGCGGGTGCCACGCGCAGGTGCCGCAGCGTGCACGGCCGTGCTCGGACGGGGTCGCCGAGCCTGTCGGGTGCGGGCCGACAGGTGCGCACGCGGCCTGTCGGGGGCGACCCGACAGGCCTGATTCCGTCGTGGCGGGCGGGGCCTGCGATCGCCCCCGCGGCCCTCGAGGCGACCGGGGGCCCCTCGCGACCCCCGGAAAGACGAGTCCCGGAGCGCGATTTCGCGGAGAATGAGCCGTGGCCTCGCGGCGCGACGCCGACACCGAGATCGACCCCGAGGCGGGGCTCGGCTTGCCGACGCGCATCGAGACCCTCCGCGCACGGCTCGAGGTCGTCGAAGGCGCGAGCCGCGGCGCGGTCTTCACCTCGGCCTCGAGCCGCGCGACGATCGGCTCGGCGCCGTCCAACGACGTCGTGCTCGACGACCGCACCGTCTCCCGCTTCCACTGCGAGATTCGCCTCGAGCCCGGTGGGGCGAGGCTGCGCGACCTCGATAGCCGCAACGGCACGCTCGTCGACGGGGTGCGCGCCAACGACGTGTGGCTGCGCGATGGGAGCCTGCTGCGCGTCGGCCGGTCGGTGCTCTCGTTCCGCACGAGCGAGGACAAGGCGCGCGTACGTCTGTCGGCCGCGTGCGCGTTCGGTGGGCTCGTGGGCCGATCGGTGGCGATGCGCGCGGCGTTCGCGGTGCTCGAGCGGGCCGCGCAGAGCGACAGCACGCTGCTCGTGCTGGGCGAGACGGGCACCGGCAAGGAGGAGGCCGCGCGCGCGGTGCACGAGGCGAGCGACCGACGCGACGCGCCCTTCGTCGTCGTGGACTGCAGCGCGCTCTCGGCATCGCTCGTCGAGACGGAGCTCTTCGGACACGTTCGAGGCGCGTTCACGGGCGCGCACGCGAGCCGCGCCGGGGCGTTCGAGGCTGCGGACGGCGGCACGGTGTTCCTCGACGAGATCGGCGAGCTCCCGACGGATCTGCAACCGAAGCTGCTGCGTGTGCTCGAGCAGCGCACGGTGCAGCCGGTCGGTGTGTCGCGCGGCCGCGCGGTCGACGTCCGCGTCGTGGCTGCGACGAACCGCAACCTTCGAGCCGAGGTCAACGCGGGACGGTTTCGCGCCGATCTCTACTTTCGCCTCGCCGTCGTGACCGTCGAGCTGCCGCCGCTGCGCGAGCGCCCCGAGGATCTCCCGTTGCTGGTCGAGCGCCTGCTCGAGAGCGTGCGCGCCGACGAGGAGTCGCGCGCGCTGCTGTCGTCCGCGGAGTCGCTCGACGCGATGCGGCGCGCGGCATGGCCGGGCAACGTGCGGGAGCTGCGCAATCACCTCGAGCGCGGCGTGCTGCTGCGTCAGCCGCTCTCGCTCGCCGGCGCCGGCGCCGAACGAGCGCCGTCGTCGGACGGGATCGCCATCGATCCGCGGATCGGCTACGCCGAGGCACGCAGCGCGGCGCTGGCCGACTTCGAGCGCCGGTACCTCGACGCGCTGCTCGCGCACCACGGAGGCAACGTGTCGGCGGCGGCGCGGGGTGCCGGCATCAATCGCGTCTATCTCCACGAGCTGCTGCGGCGCCATGGCCTGCGTTGACGAGG
Organism: Deltaproteobacteria bacterium; assembly: GCA_020854145.1. Taxonomy (GTDB): domain Bacteria; phylum Myxococcota_A; class Polyangia; order Polyangiales; family JADZFZ01; genus JADZFZ01. Next base: position 2,755 of record JADZFZ010000814.1, read on the forward strand.
GCGGCGACCCACGGCGTCGCGCCGAGCGGCGATGCCCTCGCGGGCTGTCGCGGGCGTGGATCTGCGCGGTCGCGGCGCTCGCGACGATGATCGCCGCGACGGCGTGCGACGACGAGCCGGTCTCCCAGATCGACGTCCTGGTGCTCGATGCTCCGCCGGGGCTCGCGGATCGACCCGACACGCTGCGTCTCGACGTCACTCCGCTCGACGGGACGGAGCCGGCGGGATCGAGGTCGTGGTCGGAGCCCGCGAGCTTCGACGGCGATCGTCTGGCGCCGTGGACGACGCGGCTCGGCCCCTTCGCCTCGGATCACGCCGGCCGCGTCCTCTATCGCTTCCGGGCCACCGCGATGCGCGACGGCGCGGAGATCGTGCAGGCGCAAGCGCGCCTCGTGTTCGTGCCCGGCGCGCGTCTCGTGCTTCCGCTGCGCTTCGCCACGGCGTGCATCGGACGGTCGTGCGGTCCGGACGAGACGTGCTTCGACGGCGTGTGTGTGGACGACTTCGTGCCCGCGTGCTCGTTGCTCGAGGGTCGGGCGCCTGCGTTCTGCCGGTCCATGGACGCGTCGGTGC
>JADZFZ010000815.1 GCA_020854145.1 Deltaproteobacteria bacterium
CCGGGTGCCCGCCGTCTCGAGCGGTGACCACCATTCGTCACCACGCGTCTCGATGACGACGGACGTCGGCGCGTGACATCGCCACACGTCGCTGACGCGCGCCATGGCGTCGTCCCGCGAGACCTTCTGCGGGCGCTCGTAGTCGGCGATACGTGCGAGGTACTCGACGAGACCGGTCGCCCGCGCGCGGCGTGCGGCGTCGGCGAAACGTCGCGTCGCGGCGATGCGCGCGCGCAGCGCGTCCGCGCCCTCGCGTAGCGCAGCGTGAATCGAGTCGCGGAGGTGGTGCGTGACGATGCCGACGGCGTAGTCGCGCTTCGTGCACGACGCCCGGGCCTCGTCGAGCAGCGGCTCGATGAGATCGTCGCGCATCAAGAAGAGATCCTCGTCCTGCTCGAGCAGCACCCAGGGCGCGATCCAGCACCAACGTCGCGCCTCGGTCTCCCCGGGGCCCGGGCCACGCCAGGCGATCACGCTGTCGAGCGTGCCGAGCGAGCGAGCGAGGCGTTGGCGAAGCGCCGTCGTCGCGTCGGTGCTCGGCGGGTCGTCGAGGAGCAGAGGCTCGAGGCGGCCCTCGACCCATGCGCGAAGGAGCGTGACGCGGTCGTCGTGCGAAAGGTGATGGATCTGGCGGAGACGCTCGGGCAGCGTTGCGCCGAGAGACGCGACGAGAGCGGTCTCGCGTGCGACCACGAGACGGAATCTACCGAGTTGCAGGGCGCGATCGTCCGGCCGCGAGGCCGGGCACGGATCGGATTGGAACTGCTCGCCTAGGAAGCCTGCAATCTCGGCTACTTGTACACGTCGATCCTGTCCCCTATCGTCGGGGGGCGTGGCGAAGAAGACGACGGGGCAGATCCGGAAGATCACGGGGCGACGGAAGGGGGTGCCGGCGGAGGGGCCGGTGACGATCGGCGTGCCGTTGGTGGATCCGGATTGGTACGTGACGGTGGAGCGAGGGTCGCGAGCGGGGGAGCGGTTCCCGCTGGTGTCGCGCCTGACGATCGGGCGGAGCGACGACAACGTGCTCGTGCTCGAGGACGACATGGTGTCGCGCCACCACGCGGTGCTCGAGCGAAAGGGCGGCCGCTACCTGGTTCGGGATCTCGGCAGCCGGTTGGGCACGACGCTCAACGGAGAGCCCGTCGGAGAGAAGGCGGCCCTCGTCAACGGGGACGAGATCGTGCTGGGGGTGACGTGCCTGCGCGTGGTGGGGCCGCCGGATCCGACGACGATCGATCCGGGCGACGTCTCGCGCGCGCAGACGATGCCGCGCGGTGTCGCCCCCGTACACGCGTCGTCGCACGCGAGCGTCTGCAGGCAGTGCGGCCGGAAGCTCATGGCCATCGACCGGTTCTGCGGGAGCTGCGGGGCGAAACGGAGCTAGCTGGTTCCCGTCCCGGAACGCGCGTTCGCTACGATTCTCGAAACATCGGAGCCGCGCTGGCTAGAAGAGCGCGGGCTGCGGCAGGGCGCGGCGGATGCGCTCGATGACGTCGTCGAGCGCGGGATCGCTCGCGGCGAGGTCGAGGCCGGTCGTGTCGACGCGGAGCTTCGGGCCGCGGGCGTAACGCGCGAACCAGGTCTCGTATCGGTCCTGCAGGGCTGCGAGATAGTCGAGCGGGATGGACTGCTCGTAGACGCGGCCGCGCCGCGCGATGCGCGCACGCAGGTCGTCGAGCGAGGCGGAGAGATAGACGAGGAGGTCGGGCGGGCGAATCCCGGCGAGCACGAGGTCCGCGATCTGACGATACGTGGACCAGTCGCGCTCGGTCATGTGACCGGCCGCGTGGAGGTTCGCCGCGAAGATCTCGACGTCCTCTTCGCAGGTGCGGTCCTGGACGATCGCGCGTGCGTGGGCGATGGCGTCGTGCGTGTCGCGGGCGCGCGCTGCGAGGAAGCGCAGCTGCGTCGGCAGCGCCCAGCGCGGCATGTCCGCGTAGAAGTCGGCGAGGTAGGGGTTGTCGTCGAGCGGCTCGGTCAGAGGAGCGAAGTCGAGCCGTCGCGCGAGGCGAAGTGCGAGCGTGGTCTTGCCGACGCCGATGTTGCCGGCGAGCGCGAGGAACGGGGCGGCGCGCGTCGGGCCATCGTCGGAGGACGCCTCGGCCGGTGACCACGAGGGCTCCGCAACGTCGCGCGACCGCGGGATCACGCAGGGAGGATACGGCAGAGCGTTCGGCTTTACATCGGCTGGCGCGGCCGATTAGGGTGACCCACGACCCGATGGATTGTCTGCTCGCCATCGACCAGGGAACGACCGGCTCCACCGTGATGGTGCTCGCGGCGGACGGCCGCGTTGCTGCGCGCGCGAACCGCGAGCTCCCGCAGCACTTCCCGCAGTCGGGATGGGTCGAGCACGATGCCGACGAGATCTGGACGTCGGTCGTCGAGGCGATGGGCGCCGCGATGGCCGACGCAGGGGTCAGCGGGAAGGACGTCCGCGGGATCGGGATCACGAATCAGCGCGAGACGACGCTGGTCTGGGATCGCGCGACCGGCAAGCCGATCCACCGCGCCATCGTGTGGCAGGACCGCCGAACGGCGGACGCTTGCGCGGCGCTGAAGGCGAGGGGCCTCGAGCCGACGTTCCGCGAGACGACCGGGCTCGTGCTCGATCCGTACTTCAGCGGGACGAAGATCGCGTGGTTGCTCGACCACGTCGCCGGGTCGCGCGAGCGCGCGGAGAGGTCGCTCGCGTTCGGCACGATCGACACGATGCTCGTGCACCGCTTGTCCGGCGGCGAGGCGCACGTGACGGACGTGAGCAACGCGTCGCGCACGTTGCTGATGTCGCTCGAGACGCTCGACTGGGATCCGCGGCTCTGCGCGGAGCTCGGCGTGCCGCTCGGGATGTTGCCGCGCGTTCGTTCGTCGTCCGAGGTCTACGCGCGCACGCGCGGTGTGCCCGGTCTGCCCGACGGCGTGCCGATCGCGGGCATCGCGGGCGACCAGCAGGCGGCCCTCTTCGGGCAGGCGTGCTTCGCGCCCGGCGACGCGAAGTGCACGTACGGCACCGGAGCGTTCCTGTTGATGACGACGGGCGCGACGCCCGTCCGCTCGTCGCACGGCCTCATCACGACCGTCGCGTGGAAGATCGGGGATCGCGTGGACTACGCGCTCGAAGGCAGCGCGTTCATCGCCGGCGCGGCCGTGCAGTGGCTGCGCGACGGGCTGGGGATCATCGCCAAAGCGAGCGACGTCGAGGCGCTCGCGCGCAAGGTCGACTCGGCGGGCGAGGTGACGTTCGTGCCTGCGTTGACCGGGCTCGGCGCGCCCCATTGGGATCCCCACGCGCGAGGGCTGCTGTCGGGGATCGGTCGCGACACGACGGCTGCCCACATCGCGCGCGCGACGCTCGACGGCATCGCGTGGTCCATCGTCGACCTGTGCCGCGCGATGGAGGCGGACATGCGCGGCGACGAGCGTGCGCTCGCTCGCCTCGCGGTGGACGGCGGTGCGACGGCCAACGACCTGCTCATGCAGATCCAGGCCGACTACCTGGGCGCGCCCGTCGAGCGACCGGTCAACGTCGAGACGACGGCGTTCGGCGCCGCGTATCTGGCTGGGCTCGCCGTGGGGGTGTTCCCCGACCTCGCGGCCGTCTCGCGGGCCCGCTCGGTGGATCGAAGCTTTGCGCCGACGCTCGGTGCGGACGAACGCGCCGAGAGGATGGCGCGCTGGCAGCTTGCGGTGGCGCGCGCCCGGTTCCATGCGCCCCGCGCGTGAGAGCGGCGCCGGAGATGACATGAACGCTTCCCATGAAGACACGGACAACGTCGTCCCTCCTCCGACCGGCGAGGTGAAGCGCATCCCCGTCGCGTGGGAGGCGCTCGAGGACGCGTTCGAGAACAACGCTCCCGAGGTACACAGCTATCTGCAGCTGCTGTCGGGCGACGTGATCCGCTTGGTCGACGGCGTGGCCGAGCCGCAGATGCACGAGCGGATCGCCGGCGACCCGGCCTACCTCCGCGTCGATCCCGTGTCATCGCGCGAGCAGTACCGGTGGATGGAGCGGTTCATCGCCACCGTCGACGAGCCGGACCTGCGCAGCCGCTTGACGCAGTCCATCGACGGCAAGGGCGCGTTTCGCCGCTTCAAGGACGTGCTGATGACGTTCCCGGTGGACCGGGAGCGATGGTTCGCGTTTCGGCGCGACCGCCTGAAGACGTGCATGGAGTCGTGGCTCGCGGCGCACGGCATCGTCGCCATCCCGCGGCCCGAGTGGGAGGTGCCCACCGCAGACGCCGTCGAGAAGCAGGCCGTCGAAGGGGATCGGCAGGCGCGTCGCGCGCGTGCGCAGGTGGCCGACTCGCTGCGGCGACGCGCTCGCGATCTCGTCGAAGCGTTGCCCGCTCGGGACCTCGATGCGGCCGTCGCGTTCCTCGAGTTCCTTCGCGAGCGCAAGCACACGCCACGCTCGCGCGCGCTCGGCGGCAAGGCAGAGGACGGCTCCGACCTCGATGCCGCCGACGGCGATGGCGACGAGGCAGACTTCGACGAGTGATCGCGTGCCGAGCTCTCGATGGTTCCGGCGGGCGCTGCGGATCGGCATGGCGTCCTGCGTGTGGTTGACGCTCGATGCCGTCGTCGATGCGCAGCCTCGTGGACCGACGGTCGTGGACGGCGTCGTCGCGCTGATCGGTGGTGACGCGCCCGGCCCAGGTGTGGACGTCGTGCTGCTGTCGGACGTGGAGCTGCGGGCGCAGCTCGCCCTGCCGGCAGCGGAGGGGCTGCCGGTGCCCGCGTCGCTGCCTGCCGCGCTGCTGTCGGCGACGTTGGATCAGCTGATCGCCGAGTCGTTGATCTACCGAGAAGCCAGGCGCCTGCGCGCACCGGCGCCGTCGCCCGCGATGGTGCTGGCAGCGCGTCGGAGGATGGCCGCGACGGTGGGCGGCGAACGCGCGCTCGCGCGTCTGGCCGCTGCGCTCGGGGTGGACGACCAGGAGATCGGCGCCATCGCGACGCGGCGTGCGATGGTCGACGGCTACCTGCGGGCGAATCTGGAGACGACGACCGCGATCACCGAGGGAGCCATCGACGACGCGATCGGGCGCGTCGAGTCCGAGGCACCCGAGTCACAGGGCGCTCTCGAGGGCGAGCCGGCCGAGGAGTATCGGGAGCGGGTGCGCGCGCAGCTCGCGCGGCGGGCGCTCGAGCGCGGAGTGCAGCGTTTCGTGGAGGCGCTGCGGGAGCGCACGACGGTGCGGATCTTCCGTCGGGCTTCCCTCCGCAGAGCGAGCGAGAGCGGGCCGCGCGGATCACCGCCGGTCACGCGCGAGGTGTCGCGCGACTGAGGGCTCGGTGGGGCGACGTGACGGGAGCGTGAGATGGCGACAGCGGATTCGACGCGAGTGGTGGTGGCAGCGCTGGGCGCGAACGGGCTCATCGCGATCGCGAAGTTCGTGGCGGCGTTCTTCACCGGAAGCGCGGCGACGCTCGCGGAGGCGGTGCACTCGGTCGCCGACACGGGCAATCAGGCGCTGTTGCTGCTCGGCATCAAACGCGGAGCGAAGCCGCCGAGCGATCTCCACCCCTTCGGTTACGGCGGCGAGAAGTTCTTCTGGGCCTTCATCGTCAGCATCATGCTCTTCACGGTCGGCGGCGCCTTCGCGATCTACGAGGGCGTTCACAAGATGCACGAGGTCCTCTCCGGGACGCACCACGCCACGGGAGGCAACCCGCTCTGGAACTTCGGGGTGCTCGGCGTGGCGACGGTCGTCGAGAGCTACTCGTGCTGGGTCGCGCTCAAGGAGTTCAACAAAGCGCGCGGCACCACGCCGCTGTTCACGGCGCTCAAGCAGTCGCGTGATCCGGTCGTGCCGACCGTCCTGCTGGAGGACTTCGCCGCGCTCTTCGGTCTGGTGCTGGCGCTGCTCTCGGCGGTGCTCACGTACTTCACGCACATCCTGTGGCTGGACGGCTTCTTCTCGATCCTGATCGGGATCTTGCTCTGCGGCGTCGCGGTCTTCGCGGGGCGCGAGACCCACAGCCTCATCGTCGGCGAGGCGGCCACGGCCAAGGATCTCGAGAACGTCAAGACGACCATCGAGGGCACGCCGGGCGTGGAGTCCGTCACGCAGCTGCTGTCGCGACACCTCGGCCCCGACGACTGCCTGTTCGCGATGAAGGCGCGGTTCGATCCGAAGCTGAGCCTGGCCGACGTCGAGAAGGCGATCGACACGGCCGAGTCGAAGGCGCGCTCGGCTCTGCCGCACATGAAGCACGCGTTCATCTACATCGAGCCCGACAGCGACTGGAAGCCGGGCGCGGAGAGCAGCCGAGCCGCGATGATCGAGCGGGAATCCGCCAAGACCGACGAGAGCGGCGGGTGAACGAGCCATCTCCGTCCGGAACGGGGCGGCCGCTCATCCTCGGGATGGTCGAGGCGGACTTGCCTGCGGTGGCGGAGCTCGAGAGTCGATGTTTCCCCACGCCGTGGGGCATCGAGGTCCTGCGCGAGGAGATGAAGCGCGATTGGGGCTTCGTGCGCGTCCTGCGGCCCGCGCCCGGCAAAGGCATCGTGGCCTTCGTCTGTTTCTGGATCGTCCACGACGAGGTCCACGTGTTGGTGGTGGCGACCGATCCCGACCATCGAGGACGCGGGTTCGCGCGCGCGTTGCTCGAGGACATGATCGGGATCGCCGGCAAGCGAGGCGTGCGCTACGCGATGCTCGAGGTGCGCAAGTCGAACGAGGCCGCCATCGGGCTCTACGCTTCGATGGGCTTCGACCGAGTGGGCGTGAGACCACGCTATTACGCGGACAATCGTGAGGATGCGGTGGTGATGATGCTGACGCTGCCCGAGCCGGAGACGCCGTGAGCCCGCCGCGCCTCGTCACCATGAAGGTCGCGAGCAACCGCCGCGTGGGCGACGCGTACCGCGTGATCGAGCTCGACGGCGATGCGGGCGTCGTGCGCAGCGGTCAGTTCGCGATGCTGAAAGGCGCCTGGGGCGTCGCGCCGCTGCTGCCGCGGCCGATGAGCTGGCTCGCGGTCGAGCCGCGTCCGTCGGTGCTGATCAAGGTGGTCGGCGAGGGCACGCGCCTCTTGGCCGCGGCCGCGCCGGGCGACGAGCTGACGGTGCTGACACCGCTCGGGCGCGCCTTCGCGGACGCGACGGAGATCGGGCCCGCGACGCGCTCGGTGATCGTCGCGGGCGGCGTCGGGATCGCGCCCCTTCTCTGGGTGGCCGAAGAGCTCGGCGGCGTCGGGGCCGAGCGTCCGCTGGCCGTCTACGGCGGTCGCACGAGGGCGGACCTGCCGCTCGCCGAGCGGATGGCCGAGATCACGGAGCTGTGGGTCACGACGGAGGACGGGAGCGCGGGCACCAAGGGGCGCGTGACCGAGGTGCTCGACGCGGCGCTCGACGCGCGTCCGGGCGCCATCGTGCTCACGTGCGGCCCGACGCCGATGATGGCGGCGGTCGCGCAGCGCGCGCACGCGGCGGGACGGCGTTGCATCGCGGCGCTCGAAGCGCCGATGGCGTGCGGCTACGGGGTGTGCCTCGGGTGCGTCGTGCCGCGCGCGGGCGGAGGGTTCCTCTACGTGTGCAGCGACGGCCCGTGCGTCGACGCGCGGGAGATCGAGTGGCGATGACGATCCCCTCACCCCGATCCTCTTCCGCAGGGGAGGAGGCAGACGTGGCGCGACCGGATCTCGAGGTCGACGTCGGAGGCGGGCTTCGTCTCGCGAACCCCGTGCTCACGGCGAGCGGGACGTTCGGCTACGGGCTCGAGCACGACGGGATCGGCGACGTCGCGGAGCTCGGCGGCATCTGCAGCAAGGGCCTGTCGCTCGCGCCGCGCGAAGGCAACCCGCCGGAGCGGATCGCCGAGACGGCCGCCGGGATGCTCAACGCGATCGGGCTCGCGAACGTGGGCGTCGACGCCTTCGTACGCGAGAAGGTCCCGGCGCTGCGCGAGCGTCGCGCGACGGTGATCGCCAACGTGTTCGCGACCAGCGTCGAGGACTTCCGGGAGCTCGCGCGCCGGCTCGACGGAGTGGAGGGCGTGCACGCGCTCGAGCTCAACGTGTCGTGCCCGAACGTCGCGCACGGCGGGCTCGAGTTCGGCGTGGACCCGAAGGCGTGCGGTGCGGTGACGCGTGCGGTCCGCGACACGACGCGGCTTCCGATCTGGGTGAAGCTCTCGCCGGAAGCCAGCGACTCCGTCGCGGTGGCGCGCGCCTGCCTCGACAACGGAGCCGATGCCGTCAGCGCGATCAACACGATCCGCGGCATGTCGGTGGACGCACGCACGGGCCGGATCCGTCTCGCCAACCGGACCGGAGGCTTGTCGGGGCCCGCGATCAAGCCCATCGCGCTGCGCATCGTGTGGGAGGTCCACAGGAAGCTCCCGGAGCTGCCGGTGATCGGCATCGGCGGGATCTCGACCGTCGAGGACGCGATCGAGATGCTGCGCGTGGGCGCTCGCGCCGTGCAGGTCGGCACCGCGAGCTTCGTCGATCCGCGGGCCGCATGGAACGTGCTCGACGGGCTTCGCGCGTTCTGCGTCGCGCAGCGCACGACCGCGCGCGAGCTCGTCGGCACGGCGTGGTGAGCGATGCGCTCGGCGCGCGACGGGGCGCTTGACGGGATGGGGACGCTCTCGGCACTGTCGCGACGTGGCGCGCGTGTGGCTCGGGGGGCTCGTGGCCGCGGTCGTCGTGGGCACGTGCTTCGTGGCGCGTGCGGACGGCCCGACTGCGGTCGTGCGCGACGACGACTCGCTCACACGCGACCACGCCCGTGAGCTCTTCCTGCACGGCATCGAGCTGAGCGATCAGGTCCGATGGGCAGAGGCGCTCGACTGGTTTCGCGAGTCGTATGTGCGTCGTGCGGCCGCCGCGCCGCTGTTGAACATCGGCATCGCGCTGCGCGCGATCGGTCGACACCGCGAGGCTGCCGAGACGTTCACGCAGTTTCTCGCGGTCTTCGGAGGACGCAACGCGGAGCACGATCGACTGGCGCGACAGTACCGCGACGAGGCGCTGGGCTCGGTCGCGCGCGTTCGTGTGCGGGGGCTGCCTCGCGGCGCATCGCTCAGCGTGGACGGGCGAGCCGCGCGTGGTGAGCGAGCGGGCGACGAGGTCGTCGTGGTCGTGGATCCCGGTGAGCACGTGGTCATGGCGCGCTCGCGCGATGGCAGGACGGTGCGCGAGACGGTTCGGCTCGTGCCCGGCGACGA
>JADZFZ010000816.1 GCA_020854145.1 Deltaproteobacteria bacterium
GCTCCGCCACCGGAGCTCGATGCGCGCGTGGACGATGCCGGCCTGCCGCCGGAGGACGCCGGGAGCGCGAGCGGATGGCGCAGCGAGGCTCCGCTGCCGGTCGCGTGGCAGGAGATCGCAGCGGCCGTGCGCGGGGACGAGATCTGGGTCGTCGGGGGCTTCGAGGGCTTCAGCCAGGTCGATGCCGTGCGCGTCTACGACCTCGCGACGGGTGCCTGGCGTGACGGGCCGAGCTTGCCGTCGGAGCGTCACCATCTGATGGTCGCCGTCGTCGGCGACGATCTGTACGCGCTCGGCGGCGAGACCGGATTGTCGTTCACTCCCGTCGACACCGCGTGGGTCCTGCGCGAGGGCGCCACCGCGTGGGAGGACATCGCGCCACTGCCCGAAGCGCGTGGCGCGGGCGTCGCCGCGGTCGTCGATGGGCGCATCGTCCTCGCGGGCGGCGTCGGCGACGGCAACGCGCTCGTGGGCCCGGTCGACTTCTACGATCCTGCGACTGGCACGTGGAGCACCACGCGCGGCGCCGCGATCCCGACACGCCGCGAGCACACCGCGGGCTTCGCGCATGGAGGCCGCGTGTGGATCGTCGGCGGGCGCAACCTGTCGCTCTCGACGAACATGGACGTGGTCGAGGTCTACGACGTCGCCTCCGACACGTGGACGACCGGACCCTCGCTCGCGCTCGCGCGCGGCGGTTTCGGTATCGGGCTGATCGGCGATCGCGCCTACGCCGTCGGCGGCGAGCAACCCGACCGCGCCCTCGACGAGGTCGAGGTGCTCGACCTCGCGGCGATGACGTGGAGCGCGGCGCCCTCGGTCCCGACCCCGCGCCACGGCCACGCCGTCGTCGGCGCCGCGGGTCGCGTGTGGGTCGTGGGCGGCGCCGACCGCCCCATCTTCGCGCCCGTGACCGCCGTCGAGTCGTACGCGCCGTAGCCCGCAGTCGTCTCAGCGCTAGAAGCCGAGCCCGGTGGCCGCGCGGTCCACGCCGAAGCCGACCTCGTTCTCGGTCGTCGAGTTGACGACCTGCGACCACTGCATCTCGTCGCCGATGAAGATGCCCGCGCCCGGGCCCTCGTAGAGGTCGGTGCCGTCGGCGTCGAGGAAGATGCCGATGGTGCCCGAGGCACGCCGCGCGGGATCGCCGGGCGTCTCGACCGATGCGTTGCCGCGCGAGAACGCGGTCGCCGGCGACGTGCGGTCGATCCCGTGCGCGTCGCCGAAGATGCCCGTTCCGCCCGCGTTTCCGGCGCCGAGCGCGAGGTTGGGGGCGACGTACTGGTCGGCCCCGTCGCGATCGACGAGCCACGCGATGGAGAAGTCGTGGCCCGCGCCGAGCATCGCGTTCATGGGCGTCGCGCCGAGGTTGTAGCGGTCGTCGCCGGAGGCCTCGTCGAGCACGGCGACGGCGAAGTGCGCGGCGCCCGCCTGCGCGTACCATCGCGCGTCGTACTCGTCGGCACCTCCGCCATCGAGCAGGTAGCCGCTGCCGAACCAGTAGCCGGTCGCCTGCGCGAAGATGCTCGCGGTGTAGTCGTCGTCACCCGAGACGTCGCGCAGCACGCCGAGGCCGCCGCTCATGTAGAAGCCATCGCCGTCGCCGCGCCGGCCGAAGCCCGCGCCTTGCGACATGCTGGTGTTGGATCGCCCGGGATCCTGCGGCGAGAAGTAGAGCGCGTCGCCCGGGCTGACGTAGTACGTGTCGTCGCCCCCGTCGTCGTGCAGCACGCCGACCGCGCGCACGTACGCGAAGCCCTGCGCGAAGGCGTACGCCGAGTGATCGTCGTTGCCGGCGCGATCGAGGAGCAGCCCGATGCCGAACGACGCCGATCCCTGCGCCGCGGCCTCGGCCTCGTACGTGTCGTCGCCGCCCGCGTCGTAGAGCACGCCGACGCCGAGCGCACCGAAGCCCTGCGACATGCGCAGCGATCGATAGGTGTCGCGCTCGGGCCCGAGGTCCATCGAGAGACCGATGCCGAGCACGCCCGCGCCCTGACGCGGAGTGCGCGACAGCGAGCGCGGTCCGTCTCCCGACGGGCCCGGGTCCACGTCGAGCCGGGCGTCGGCGTCGGACGGCAGGCGCGTGCTTCCCGCGCCGCCGTCGTCGCGCGGGTGCGGTCGCTCCACGTAGCCGTAGCGGTCGCTGCCGGCGACATCGACCACGAGCGCGACGCCGGTGGTCGTGCCCACGGTCGCGCCGACGGGTGCCAGGTAGGTATCGTCGCCACCGAGGTCGATCAGCAACGCGACGTTCGACCACGCGTCGCCTTCGTACCTGTCGTCGCCGCCGCCGCGCACGGCGATGCGACCGACGGGCGTCTCCACCGTGAGCGCGCCGCTCGTGCCGGCGAGCTCGTCGAGGCTCGCGTCCTCCACCGCGCGCGCGAGGTTCGCCGCGGCCTCCGCCATCGCACGCAGATCGACGTCGCCACGAAGCGCGCCCTGGACCTCGCTGCGGCGCAGGTCGCGTCCAGGGAGATCGCCCATCAACATCGCCGTCGCCACGTGGAGCCAGCGGTCGCGATCCGCACCGAGCGGCGCGAGCGCAGCCTCGCGCGCCTCGTGTGCGCGCCGAAGGGCGTCCACGATCGGGGCCACGCGCGACGCGACGCGAGCGTCGAGCGCTTCGACCTCGCGACCGATCGCTGCCTCGTCGGGCTCACCTCCCGCCGCGCGCACGAAGGCGCCGATCGCGTCCGCGAGCGGAACGGCCTCGGCCGGCGCGACGCTCACGTCGAGATCGAGGAAGCGCGCGGCGTGGCGCAGCGACTCCGAGACCGGATGCTGCGGGTCGCCCGCCGCACCGTCGAACGACTCGGCGACGTGCGCGCCGAAGCGCACCGCGGCGGGCCAGTCGCGATGCACGCGGTCGGTCCACGAGAGGCGATACGGGTCGTGCGCCACGGCCGGGCCGAACGCATCGAGGATCGCCGGCTCCCAGGTCATCGAGCACCGCGTGCGCCGGATCGAGAGCACGGTGATGTCGAGCAACGTGCCCGGCTGCGGCAGGACACACGCACAATCCGGCAACACGCGCTCCCAGCCGTCGGGTGTGGCGCGCACCGGCACGCAGACGCGTTCGTTGCTGGGCCCCGTGCGCTCCACGGTGTCTTCGGGACAATCGGCCCCCGCGGCCGGAGACTCGAGGCAGAGCGCGAGGTCGTCCGCGCCGTAGCAGCGGAGACCCGCCGGGCACGTCCGGTCCTCGCCGACGCAACGCTCGACGCGCCCGGCCTCGATCAGCGCCACGCACGCGTCGCGCGGGATGGGATCGTCGGGGATGCACACGGCGCCGGCCCCGTCGATCGCGCGACATCGACGGAACGAGAGCGGGCAGTCGGCGTCGGAGCGGCACGACTGCGTGCAGAGGAGCCCGTCGAGGCCGAAGTCCGCGCACACGTCGTAGCGGCCATCGCACCGCGCCTCGTCACAGGGCGATCCCACGGGCGAGATGACGCACGTCGCACGTTGGGGTCGGCACTGGAGGCCGAAGCCGGGCAGCTCCTCGACGCAGGCCGCGGGCGCCGCCAGGTCGCCACAGTCGGCGTCGGTCTCGCACGGCGTTCCGCACCCTCGCTCGCCGTCGTCGAGCACCAGGCACAAGCGTCCTTCGCCGCACTCTTCGTCGCGCCGACAGATCGCGCACCATGGCGGTCCGGCGCTCGCCGCGTCCTCGTCGGGGCCGGCGTCCGCGGTGCCCTCGTCGCCGTCGCCCCCGTCGGGCGGCTCGGAAGCATCGGCGTCGCGCGCCGTCGCATCCATCGGTGCGTCGCCGTCGCCGGCAGCGTCGAGCTCCGGCCCGGCGTCCGCGGGAGCTCCGTCGTCGTCGCCGCAGGCCCACAAGACAAACA
>JADZFZ010000817.1 GCA_020854145.1 Deltaproteobacteria bacterium
GTCGCCGTCATCGCGTCCTGCTCCCACGCGGTCGTGTCGAGCTCGGCGCCGAGCGCCTCGAATCGCGTCCTCCACTCCGCGAGGCTCTTCGAGTCCGGACGCACGTGCGCGATCGTGCGGACCGCTCGCTGGCGGAGCTGCTCCACGACGGAGCGTCCCGTGTATCCCGTCGCACCCGCCACGAAGGCAATCGTCTCGTCGGTCGTCGTCATGGCGTCACCACGCTCCGGGCTCGGCGCAGCTCGAGACCTTCATCCACCGAATCCGAGGTACCAGGTGAGCGCGCGCACCGAGTTCAGATTGTCCACGAAGCGAGCGAGCTCGCGCTCCGAGCCGGCCAATCGCAATGCGTTGGCGTGCCGGATCATCTGCGCACCGACTCCCGTCTCGCGTCCGCGCGCGTCGGGATAAGACGGCGCCACGAAGGTCAGCCCGGTGCGTGGATCGGTGAACTCGACCGTCGGCGCCATCGGGTCGAGCTCGACGGCCTCTGCCCCTCCGCGCACGAAGATGCGGCACCGGTCGATGTACGTCTGGTCGTACGTCATCGGCGTCAGGCCCATCGAGAACGCGGCCGCGTAGAGCTGCACGGTGAACCCGGCGCTCGGGTCGATTGGATTCTCGACGAGCACGCGATTCGCGTGGTCCGCGGCGTCGGGGAACTGCAGGTCGCCCTGCTCGTTCACGTGCGGCGCGACCACGCGCCAGTCGTTGCCCATCAGCGAGCGGAAGAAGTTCGACATCGACGGGCCGAACGTGTTGTGGAACGACAATGCGTACGTCCGAACGTCGCTCGCGGTGTCGGTACCGACGAAGCTGGTCTCGGGATCGACGAGCACCTGGAGCGCCAGCGTCTTGTCGTAGAAGTACCCGACGCGCTCGAGCTGATCGAACCAGAAATAGCCCTGGTCGAAATCCCACGTCGTGTCGAGGTAGCGCCCCTGGAAGTCGTCGATGGAGATCTCCGGCGCACCCGAGTAATCGGGCAGGAATGCCTCGAACTCGTCGGGGCGCGTCTGCAGCGAGTAGCCACCCGGCTCGGGCGTCGTCACGATTCGGGTGAGTAGCTGGTACCCGGCTGCGACTCCGAGCGTCCACGAGCCGTACCCGTCCGGCCGCGAGAAGAACGACTCGAGCGACGGATCACCGCCCCAGGAGTCCTCGAAGTACGCGCGATCGAGCGCGTAGATCTGATTCGCGTACTGGAGCTTGACGAGATACCGCCAATAGATTCGATCGAAATACGGCTCGACCTCGAATCCGAGCCGCTCGCGCCGATAGTTGTTGAGCAGGTAGTAGTTCCAATAGGTGTCGATGACCGATTGCAGGGCTTCGTACGGATCGGCGCCCGCGTCGTAGAGCAGGCAATCGGGCCCGAGGTCGCTGACCTCGTCGCTGCAGAACCGGTAATAGACGGCCGGCCGTCCCTGCGCGTCGACGACGGGCTCGTCGACCCCGTCGCGCAGGAGCGCCTCTTCGGGCACGAGGCTCGTGTAGGGCACGTCGGCGCGTTGCTCGATCCGATCGATGCCACCGAGGAGCTGCGGAATCTCGGTGTACGGGTGCGCGGAGAGCTCGCCGCCCTCGAAGGTCTCCTCGCGCAGGACGACCGACCAACCGAATCGCTGGATGACGTGGCTCCACGCCATCGCGTGCGGGTCGGCGGCATTCGTGAACACCTCCACGAGATCGCCGTATCCCATCTTGATCGCCGCGCGGTCGTAATGGCCGATTCCCGCCGCGTCCGTGACCACGAAGTTGTTGCCGTAGTCCATGACCGACGAGTACTGGTACTCGCGCTGCCGGCCATCGATCTCGGCGTCGGTGATCGGGTCCCATGCGCGAGGCTGCATGTTGCCGTCGTCTCGCAGGCGCCAGTACTCGGGGTGGTAGTTGAGCGAGTCGCCGCTCGCCGCGAAGTTGTGGCGGAGCCCGAGCGTGTGGCCGACCTCGTGGGCCGTGACGGCCTCGAAGATCGGGTGGCGAAGCATGTCGCGCACGGCCTCCTGGTCGAGCTGCCCGTCGTCGCCGAGCACCGAGTAGGTCTCTCCGAACCATTCGAGGGTGCCGTCGCCTTGCGCGGCACGCGCGATCTCGCGCGCCAATCCCATCAATCCCTCGTCGGCGAACTCGGCACCGAGACGGCATCCGTCGCGAGCGACCAATCGGCGGGCGCGATCGAGGGCCCGCAATCGTCGGAGGCTCCTGCCACGGAGCGGAGAGCTGGCCTCGAGGGAACGCGGGTCGGCGCCGAGACGCGGATCGAGCCCGGCGGCGAGACGGATCTCCGGCGTGATCAGGCCTGCCTCGATCTCCGTGTCGCGCAGCCGCTCGAGCCTCGCGTAGCCGCGCTCGTCCCCGGTTCCGAGAACGCCACGACGGGTCATGCGCGTGAGCGAGTCGCGGCGGCTCTGGACGAGCTCGCGAAGGTTGCCCGGGCGCGCCGGCGCGCGATCGGCTTCCGGCGAGTCGCCGTGGACCCACGAGAAGTCCATCGCGGCCGACAATCTCTCGGCATCTTCTCCGTCGAGCGGCACCACGTGCTCGTGCGCGCTCCGTGCCGGGGCGCGTTCGACGGCGCGCTCCTGGAACGCGTCCACCCAGCCGCGCACGTTGGCGCCGCTCGTCAGCTCGCCGGGAGTGATGTCGCCGTTGAGCAGCCCGACGAGGTCGCGCGCCCACGCGGAGAGCACCTCGACGTCCGAGCCGTAGACGAAGGCGTTGCCCTGGATGAGCTCGCCCGTCTCGGGATCGGCCTGGGACGGGCCGTAGCCGAGCGGATTACCTTCGCCGGGATCGCTGACCCAGCCAATCAACGAGTATCGGATGTCGCCGATGTTCGCGACGATTCCGCGATCCCCGCACGCTGCGGGATCCTCCTCGCGCACCGGGCTGTGGCAGAGCACGTAGACCTGCTGCGCGTCCGGCCGCTCGCGCTCCGCCGCACACTCGCCCGCGTCTCCGCCGAGCGACAGGCACTCGTTCTCGCGGAGCGAGCCGATGGTCTCGACGAAGGCGCCATTCCAGCCCTCGGCGAGGTGGCGCGCGTCGGGCTCGAGGTCTTCGGGCAAGTTGCCGGAGAGGTAATAGGCAATCGGCCGGACTTGGCGGTCACGGTAGGCCAGCGTGCACGCGGCTTCGGCCTGCCGGTGCGCGCGGCCCCAATCGAAGTCGCAGACGGAGCCGCGGCCGTCGTCACAATCGGCGTTGGTCGTGCAGCGAACGAGCGAGCCGTCGGCGTTCGTACGGTGGCTCTGCTGCCAGAGATTGTGCCGGGTGGCGAACCGGAATCGCGCCGAATCGACCACGCCGTAACGCGGATCCCATCCCTGGCGCTCGACGACGAAATAGCCGAATCGGTCCATCCGGTCGCCCGTGTAGACGAGAGGTTGGTAATCGCGGCTCTCGTCCACGCGGAGGAACGAGTTGCGAACGGTGACCTCGGCGGGGGCGCAATCGAGATAGGCCTGGTCGAGCAACCAGCACGTCGGGATCTCGCCCCAGTCCTCGAGGTACACGCTGGTCGGCTCGAGGAACATCTTGTTGACGATGTCCATGTAGTTGAGCTGGCCGGCGGCGTTGCGCTCGAACCGAGGCGCGTTCGGATCGGTGGGATCCTCGACGTGATAGGCGGTCGGCTCCGAGGTCACGCCGTCGAAGATGCGAGCCCACGAGAGGAAGTCGGCGTCGGTGACGAGGTTCTTGGACCAGTCGACGCGCATGTAGCGGCGCTCGTACCAGCGCCGGTCGGTGTCGTTCTCGACGATGACGTTCGTCTCCTCGCCGGTCACCGAGTTGTAGTCGTGACGGATGTCGAAGTGCGACTCGATCGCATACATCGCGATCGCCGTCCCGGTCTCGGCGCCCGGGCCGCTGATGGAGTCGGTCTCGGAGCCGTCGATGAACTCGTAGCTGCGCCGGGCGATGAGGTAGTCCTCTTGGATCTCCCAGCGGATCTTCTGCAGGTTTCCCTGCTCGCCGACGAAGGTCCATCGCACCGAGTAGGGCGCGTCGATGACGGTCTGCAGGTAGTACCACTCGCCCTCGAGGACCGATTTCTCGAGGACGTTCTCCTGCACCTGGTTGATGGGCGGACGTCGCTCGCACGACGCCAGGCCGATGGACAGCAAGAAGACGACCGCCGACGCGCCGAGCGTCGCGACCTGGGTACGACCGCGCATGAAGCCTCCGAGCCGAGGAGCGTATCGCGTGAGCGCGCGCACCGCGACGGCTGCCGACGGGTCCTCGTTTGAGGAGACGCAAGGACCTGCCTTGACGCTCCGGGGGATCGCTTGATATCGGTAGTGAAAATCGTTTTCAACTTCGATGGACCCTTCAGCTCCCAGATCGACTCCTCCCTTCCCTCGCTCTGCCGCCGGGGAAACGACGGCGCATCGACCTCTCGCGCGGAGGGCGGGCGCCCTCTCGCTGGCGGTCTCGCTCGCGGCCGTCGTGCTCGCGGTCGGAGCGACCCGCGCCGAGGCCGAGGTCTACTTCGACGTGCGCGCCCTCCTCACGCAGCACTTTCAGCGCTCCGAGCGCGTCGCCTTCGTGCGCGTCGTGCCGTCTGCCGCCGAACGTGCGGCCATCGAGCAGCGGACGGGGCGGCGGCTCGCGCGCGCGTCGTACAACGTGTTCGTCGCACGGACGGCGAGTCGCATCGACGGCTACGCGATCGTCGACGAGGAGATCGGGCAGCACGAGCCCATCCGCTTCGCGGTGTTCTTCGACGCGAACGGGCAGGTCACGCGACACGAGATCGTCGAGTACCGCGAGGCTTACGGCGGCGAGGTCCGCCACGACCGGTTCCGGCGCCAGTTCGTGGGTCGCGGCGTGGGCAGCACGTTTCGGCTCGGCGACGACATCGACTCGGTCTCGGGAGCCACGTTGTCGGCGCGCTCGATGTGCGCCGGCGTGCAGCGCGCCGTGATGCTCGTCGATATCGCGCGACGGCAGACGCCCTCGGCGGCGAGCGCCTCGCGCACGGCCAGCCGGTAGCCGGTCCGCGGTCGCGGCTCGGCGAGGAGACGGCAGCACGATGCGCGACTTCGAGAGGGCCGGCGCGCGTCTTCGAGCTCTGTCGCTCGATGCGCGAATCGCCTACTCGGTGTTCCTGCTGTTCACGTTCGCAGCGTTCGGCGTGACGCTCGTCCTCGCGGCCGATCTCGTCGGATGGGGCGCCGAGCGGACCGCCGACTACTACGCGGGGCGCGTGACGCAGCCAGCGCCGGGCGCCTCCGCCGCTCGATCTCCGAATGCAGGATCAGACTCCCTCGCCCCGACCGGGGACGGGGTCGGGGTGAGGGGCGCTCTGGAGGGGCCCACCCTCGAGATCCCCGACGAGGCGCTCGCGCCTCCGCGACCCGAGCCGATGCCGCTGCGCAAGCTGCTCGAGGTGAGCCATTTCCATCTCTTCTCGATCCCCGTCTACCTGCTCATCCTCTCGCACCTCTTCATGCTCTCGTCGGTGCCGGCGGCGCCTCGTCGCGCGGTCATCGTGATCGCGGCGGTCACGAGCGCGTTGCACGTCGCGGCCCCGTGGATCGCTCGAGCCGATTGGCCGGGCTCGCGTGCCATCTTCGGCGTGAGCGGCGGCGCGATGACGCTCGCGTACCTCGTGATGATGGCCGTTCCGCTGATCGACATGTGGCGACCGAAGAAGGGCTGAGTGATGGGCGGGGCTCACGCCGCCCGACGACGCGCATTCCGAGCGACCGGTGAACCGGCGGCGCGCCGACGCGATATCGTTCGCCGATGGGCGAAACGAACCGACTGGCGCTCCGGCTGACGATCCTCGGGGTGCACGTGCTCGTCGCGTGTGGTGACGACGACGGTGCGTCGGGTACCACCGACATGGGCACCGAGCGACGCGACATGGGATCGCTTCGTCGCGACGCGGGCCCGAGCGACGGCGCGCCGCCGGACGTGAACCGGCCCAATGGCGCGGGCGACCTGGTGATCACCGAGATCATGTTCGACCCGTCGGCGATCGCCGAAGAGCTCGGAGAGTGGGTGGAGCTCCACAACCCGAGCCGCTCCACGAGCTGGAACCTCGAGGGTTGCGTGATCGGCGACGCGACCGCGATGCACCAGCTCGACGTCGGCGGCGCGGGGCTCGTCGTCGGGCCCGGGGGCTACGTGACGCTCGCGGTCTCGGCCACACCAGGCTTCGCGCCGAGCTACGTGTACGCCGGCGCGTTCGGGCTCGCGGGCGGCGCCGAGGGCGACACGTTTCGCGTGACGTGCGGAGCAGAGACCATCGACGAGGTGGTCTACGGCACGAGCCGCGGGTTCCCGAGCCCGATGGGTGCGAGCCTGAGCCTCGATCCCAGCGCGATCGATCCAGACGCGAACGACGATCCGTCGCGCTGGTGCGCGGCCACGACCGAGCTCGACACGGGGGACCTGGGCAGTCCCGGAGCGGCCAATCCCGCGTGCCCCGTCGGCCCGCGCGATGCGGGTCCGCCGCCGCCGCGCGATTCGGGCCCGCCGCCGCCCGACTCGGGTCCGCCCCCACCGCGCGACGCGGGCCCCCCCACGGGGATGCAGCCGTCGAGCGCAGGCGCGGTGGTGATCACCGAGATCCTCTACGACCCGACGGCGGTCGGTGACGCGGACGGAGAGTGGTTCGAGATCCACAACCCGAGCACCACGGTCGCCTACGATCTCTCCGGTTGCGTGCTCGAGGACGGCACCAGCATGCACACGATCGGCGCGCCCCTTCCGTTGTCGCCGGGCGCGTACGTGACGCTCGCGCGCACCGCATCGTCGGGGATCTCCGCGAGCTACGTGTACGCAGACGCGTTCGGGCTCAACAACGACATGGCAGGCGATCGCGTGCGCATCGGCTGCGGCGGCACGCTCATCGACGAGGTCGTGTACTCCGCCGCGATGGGATGGCCCGATCCGGGCGGTGCGAGCCTCAGCCTGGATCCGGCGCGCGCCGACGCGACCTCGAACGATTCTCCCGCCAGCTGGTGCGCAGCATCGACTCCGTTCTCGACGGGCGATCTCGGGACGCCGGGCGTCGCGAACCCGACATGCCCCCTGGTCACGGACGCGGGGCCCACCGATTCGGGGCCGACCGATTCGGGGCCCGCCGATTCGGGGCCCACCGACGCGGGACCCACCGACGCGGGGCCCGCCGATTCGGGGCCCGCCGATTCGGGCTCGGCCGTCCCGCTGCCGGGAGCCGCCGGAGACCTCGTCATCAGCGAGATTCTCTACGATCCGGAGGCGATGACCCCGGAAGGCGATTTCGAGTGGATCGA
>JADZFZ010000818.1 GCA_020854145.1 Deltaproteobacteria bacterium
ATGCAACCGATCGTTGCGCACTGGCGCGTCGCGCAACTCGCGAGTCGATCCCATGGTGTCTCCATCGAACAAGGAGACCCGCCATGGAGCTTTCGACCTCGACCCCCGTCACGCAGCTTCCGACCCGCTGGACGATCGACCCCGGTCACACCACCGTCGGCTTCGGCGTCCGCCACATGATGATCACCACGGTGCGCGGCGAGCTCTCGCTCACCGAGGGCCAGCTCGAGTACGACCCCCGGCGACCCGAGAGCGCGAAGGTCACGGCCAGCGTCGACGTCGCGAGCATCGACACACGCGAGCCCAAGCGCGACGCGCACCTGCGGAGCGCCGACTTCTTCGACGCCGACACGTACCCGCAGATCACCTTCGTCTCGCGTCGCGTCGTTGCGCGCGGATCGGGTCGCTTCGCGCTCGAGGGCGACCTCACGATCCGCGGCGTGACGCGCCCCGTCACCTTCGACGTCGAGGACGTCAGCGCCCCGCAGGTGGACCCGTGGGGCAACCAACGCATCGGCGCGTCGGCCAAAGCGCGCATCCGCCGCAGCGAGTTCGGCATGACCTGGAACGCGACGCTCGAGGCCGGCGGCCTGCTCGTCTCGGACGACGTGACGATCCACGTCGACGTCTCGCTCGTCGCCAAGAGCTGAGCCCGGATCCCCGGCTCGCGGGGCGGTGTGCTGAGCGTCGAGGGGCGCGACTCCGTGCTTCGACGAGCGCGGCACGAACGGTCGCTCGTCGCCTTCAGCTGCCCGGGTAGCTCGTCCAGCCGGCGGTCCAGTCGGGGCCGCCGGGCTCGAAGGCGCCCACGTAACGCGCGCTCGCGTCGAAGAAGTCGTCGGCGGGCGGCGTCGCGGCCCCGGACATCGCGGGTGAGCCGATGGGCGGGACCCATCCGGGCGCGAAGATGCTGTCGGCCAGCGGCAAGAGCGGGTCGGCTCCGAATCGGTTGCTGCGCGAAGGGTCGGCGACCCACCCGGCGTCGTCGAAATCGCCGTCGCCGGGGTAGTCGGGCGGGCCTTGCTCGCGCGTGAAGTACGCCGCCGCGTCGTCGCCCATCCCGAAGAAGATCGCGTGCGACATCTCGACGCCGGGAGGCTCCGCGGTCACGCGGTTGACCTCCTCGGCGTCCACGAGATCGAAGGCCGCGTCGTAGGCGCCCCAGACGATCGTGTTGCGGATCGTCGCGTCGGTGCCGTTCTCGAGGTGGATGCCGATGTGGTGTCGGCCCGGCCCGACCGAGACGAGCGTCGCGTTCTCGATGTGCGGCGACGAGCGCGGCAGATCGCGCGAGAAGCCGTGCAGGAGCGATCGGTCCGCCGCGCTCGCGAGGCTCTGGACGACCACGAACTGCGCGCGCCCCGTCCAGCCGCGATCCCAGTCGATGCCGCTGTCGATCGGGCTCGTGACGACGACGTGGCTCAGGTCGACCGTGCCCCCGCGCAAGTCGATGCCGTTGTCGGCCGAGACGTGGACCTGAACGTGGTCGATCGACGTGCGCGTCCCGCACGCCATGAGCGCGAGCCCCGGCCGGCCGACCGAGCTTCCCGCGAACTCGATGCGCACGTAACGCAGCCGACCGCAGTCGTGCGCGGGCACGTCGCCGCCGTAGGGCAACCTCGGATCCTCGACGAACGACCGCACACCGCCCACGACCGGGGCACGTCCGAGCAGCGCCACTCCGAGCCACTCGCCTGCGCGACGCGTACCGACCGCCGCGCTCGACGTCATCACGATGGGTGCGGTCGCGGTCCCGACCGCGTCGAGCCTGCCGTCCGCCAGAGCCACCAGCGCCGCACCCGGATCGGCTCGCACGAGCACCGACGGTTGGATCGTCAGCGTCGCGCCCGCCGTGATCCACACGTTGCGCACCATGCGATAGGTGCGATCGCATCCCCACGTCTCGTCGGTCGTCACGTCGCCCGAGACCTCGACCTCCCGGCGCGCGTCGAGCGGCGGGCAACCGCCCGGACCGAGATCGACCTCGGGCCCCGCATCGGTCATCGCGGCGTCGCCCGCGTCGGGCGCGGTCACGTCGCCGCTCGATCCGTCGGGTACCGATCCGTCGAGGATCCCGGCGCGGCCGCACGGCATAGGCAAACCGACGCAGACGCTCGCGGGCAGGTCGCCGGGATCGACGACCGTCGCGTCGCTCGTGCACACGACCGCGCCGCCGATCTCGACGCGGACCGGAGCGCGCTCCGGGCATGCGAGCGAGCCTCCGGCGCCGGAGACGACCTCCTCGTCGTAGACGCAGAAGAGGAACCCACCCACGCGCTGCTCCGCACCGCGATCTCCGCACGCGGACGACGGATCGCTGCCGCCACAGCCGACGCTCGCGACGCACGCGATGGCCAGGCACGCGGCGACGGACTGCGCCCGCTCCACGACGGGCAGCACGAGGCTCGGGCGCACGGCGGCAGATCGTAGCAGGCAGCTCGCGTCCGCCGTGCACACGTCTTTGCCGCGTGCGCGTTTGCGTGTATGGTCGCGGCTCGCGTCGAGCCGGGAATGCGCAGGTGGCAGCCGTGCGCGACGGCGACGCACGGGAGGCAGGATGCGCTGGGTCTCGTGGCGGTCGGTCGGAGGAGCGTGCGTCGCGCTCGCAAGCATCGTGGGATCGGCCTCGAATGCGAGCGCAAACGGGTTCGACGTGCCGGACATCGGCGCGCGCGGCCTCGGTCGCGGCGGCGCGCTGATGGCGCGCGCCGACGATCCGCTCGCCATCTACTACAACCCCGCCGCTCTGACGTTGCTCCCGAACCCTCAGCTCCTGCTCGGGACGCACTTTGGATTTTTGTCTTTTTGTGCCGACGCGGCGGGCACCTACGCGAACCGTGACCTGACCGACCACGGCGGCGGCGACACGGCCGACTGGGAAGGCGGCGGCGACGCCACGCACTTCGACTCGGCCGAGGCCGAGGCGATGGGCTTCCAGGGTGCGTGGGGAACGGGCGACGGGAGCGACGCGTTCCCGTTCCCCGACGACCCGCTCGAGCTGCCCGAGGTCTGTCAGGACGGCCCGCTCGGCGTCTCGCCGCACCTGCTGTTCGGCATGCCGATCGGCGACCAGTTCGGTCTCGGTCTCGGCCTGATGGCGCCGAGCGCGGCGGGCCACCTCACGTGGGGCGACACCGACGACGATCCGAGCCGCTTCGGCACGATCCGCGATCCCTCCGGCCGCAGCGCCAACGGCCGCATCCCCGCGCCGACCCGCTACGGCCTCGTCGAGGCGTTCCCGATCCTCCTGTTTCCCACCGTGAGCTTCGCGTGGGCGCCGCACCACATGCTGCGCGTCGGCGTGTCGCTGCAGTGGGGCATGGCGATCGTGAAGTTCCTCAACATCACGCGCGCCGGCCCGGGCGCCGATCCCGCGACGGACATCTACACCGAGCTCAACGCGACCGACCTCTTCGTGCCGAGCGTGATCGGCTCGGTGATGTTCACACCGCTCGACAACGGACGTCACCTGTTCGAGACCGTGCTCTGGGCGCGATGGACCGACACGGTGCGCGCCAGCGGAGACCTCGAGCTGCGCTCCGAGTACTACCGACGCGATCGTGCGGACGAGACCCAGGTCTGGTCCGACACGCAGCTCGAAGCCCCTCAGACTGCGGAGATCCGCCTCGGCTTGCGCTACGCGAACCGCTACAGCAGCCGGCCGCGCCGGCGCAGCGAGGTCGAGCGCGTCGCGGGCCGCACCGACGACAACATGTCGACCGAACGCTTCGACGTGGAGCTCGACGTCGCCTACGAGCTGACGAGCATGGTCGATCGGTTCGTGGTCGAGATCACGGACCAGGAGACGCGACTTCAGCCGGGCGGCTTGCCCTTGCCGCCGGTGCTCAACATCGAGCACCAGTGGCGTGACACGCTCTCCGTGCGCCTCGGCGGAGACTGGAACTTCCTGCCGGGCCTGGCCGCGGGCCGCGTCGGGTTCTCCTTCGAGCAGGGCGCGATGCCCGACAGCCATCTCGTGCTCGATTTCCCTGCGCTCACGCGTTTCGGCGCGCACGTCGGGCTCACGGTGCGGTTCGGCAAGTTCGACATCTCGCTCGCCTACGCGCACTTCTTCATGGTCTCGCAGGAGTCGTCGGGCTGCGCCGACGTCGCGGAGAACGAGGATTGCGCGCAGGGACGACAGACCGTGGCGGCGCCGCCCGACGGAGGTGACATCGTCAGCGCGGGACGGCTCACCGCGTCGCTCGACATGCTCTCGCTGGGAGTGGCGTTCAACTTCCGCTGAGCTGGCACCGGCATCGCCGACGGGATCCGCACGAAACACCTGCCCCACCCGAAGGGTGGGGTTGTTTCTTCTCGGCTCCTCGACGAAGTTCACCGCATGGGTCGCGGCAAACTGTGATATTCACGTGCCGTGCGAGGACGCGACCCCTATCTGGGCCGCGAGATACTGGGAGGCCAGTTCCGGATCGTCGAGCGAATCGGCTCGGGTGGGATGGGTGCGGTCTACAAGGCCGACCAACCCGCGATGGGCCGGTTCGTGGGGATCAAGATCCTCCACAGCAAATTCTCGGGCCGAGCTGATCTCGTTTCGCGGTTTCGCCGCGAGGCGCGCGCCATGTCGCACCTCAGCCACCCGAACACGGCGCGCGTGTTCCTGTACGGCACCCTCGAGGACGGCGCCGGCTACATCGTCATGGAGTACCTCGAGGGCCAGAACCTCGGGCAAGTCGTGCGTCAGCAGGGTCCGATGGACCCGGAGCGCGCGGTCAACATCCTGACGCAGGTCTGCGGAGCGCTCGAAGAAGCCCACCGCGCGGGCATCGTGCACCGCGACCTCAAGCCGGAGAACGTCTTCCTCACGACGCAGGGCGGGATCCCCGACTTCCCGAAGGTGCTCGATTTCGGCCTCGCGAAGGTCACCGAGCGCGAGATGCGGCCGGGCTCCGTGATGCTCACGCAAGAGGGCATGGTCTTCGGCACGCCGGAGTTCATGTCGCCCGAGCAGGCGCAGGGCAAGAAGCTCGACGGGCGGAGCGACATCTACTCGCTCGCGGTCATCCTGTTCGAGCTGCTCACCGGCAAGCTGCCTTTCTCGGCGAAGCAGCCGATGGAGTACCTGACGCTCCACATCAACCAGAAGCCCCTGACGCTCATGGATCGCGCGCCGACGCGCCAGTTCCCCGAGGGGCTGCAGGCGGTGCTCGACAAGGCGCTCGCCAAGAAGCCCGACGACCGGTACCAGTCCGCGGCGGAGTTCTCGGCGGCGCTGCGCGCGTCGCTCGCGCCCCGTCCCGTCTCGATGTCGCCGGCCAGCTCGGGCGTGCACGCGATGGGGCAACAGTCGGGCGCGTATGGTGTGCCGCAGCAGGGATTCGGCGCCTCGGGGCCCCATCCCCTAAACCCTCAGTACGCACAGTACACCCCGCAACACGATCCGACGGGCGCGCAGGCGGCGGCCGCGCATGCCATGGCCCTCGCACAGACCGGTCCGCAGCAGCCCATGGCCTATGGCAGCCCACAACAGCCCATGGCCTATGGCAACCCGCAACAGAGCGGCTACGGGCAGCAGCCCTACGCGCAGCCTCAACAGCAGCCGCCGCAGTACGGGCAGCCGGGTGCGCCGCCGACAGTAGGCAATCCGCAAAACCAGCCATACGCCGTCGGCCAAGCCGCGGCCACGCAGGGCGCGTTCGGCCCGCAGCCGCAGCACACGCCGGTCGGCGGCTACCCCCAATCGGGCGTGGTCACCCACCAGCCACCGCAACAGTCGGGCGTCGTGACGCCGCAGCCGGGCGCCGCGCACGGTGCGCACCCATCGGCAGGCGCTCCCGGCGGGCCGGCCGTTCGCACGGGGCCGCACGCTGCGCAGCAGCTCCCGGGCGCGGGTCCGGTCCCGGGCGCGGCCCCGACACCCGCTCGACAGCGCGCAGCCGCGCCCGACGCGAAGAAGAAGTCGTCGGGCGGAGCGGGGCGGAAGATCATCTACGCGATCCTCGTGCTCATCGGCTTGAGCGCGCTGGTGGTGATCGTCTACCTCACGATCCTCATCATCCCGCGCCTGCGCCGCCGCAACGCGCCCCGCACGGCCCCGACCACCGCCCTCGTCTCGCCCATGAGCGACGGCGGCGCGTTCGGTCTGGCCCGCGGCATGGCGGACGCCGCCGCCGGGCTCGTGGTCCCGGTCGCGCGCGCGGAGGCGCTGCCGATCGGGCTGGCCCCGCCGGAGCCGCCGATCGAGCAGGCCGAGCGCGACGCTGCGCCCGGCGCGACGACCCCGCGCGAGGGACGCGACGCGGGCGGCGGGCGACCTTCCGATCGACCTGCCGTGCCCGAGTCGGGTGGGCCGCGACGAGCGCCGCAGTGCCCGAGCAGCGTGGCGCGCACGGTCAACTTCGCCATGCGGGCGTGCGCGTCGGAGATCGACGCGGTCGAGGGCGCCTACTACACGCAGGTCACGGTGGATGCGGCGGGACGGTTCGTCCGCATGACCTACCCGGGCGGGCTGCCGCAGAACGCCGCGTTCCATCGTTGCGTGACCGGACGGCTCGTCTCGCAACGCGCCCCCGAGGTCATCGGCACCGGATGCAGCGGTCGGATCCGTATGTGAGGGCGCGGTAGGGGGCGTCTACGATCGCGTCTTCCCAGGCTCGCTTTTGGCGTATGCTCTGCGCGCCGTTCGCGCGGGGGTCCGCCGGGTGAGACCACGACGGGCGAGAGACGCCGCACGGACGAGGCACGAGGAGATCCATGGCAGCGCGCGGTGATGCGAAAGCGACGTCCAAGAAGGGGCCCGATCCGGCGGCGAAAGCGGCCGTCGCGAAGAAGGTCGAAGTTCTGAAAGACCTGCTCGTGCGGGGCGACACGACGGCTTGGCGTGCGGGTCGACTCTACGAGGAGCTGGTCAAGACCAACGCGTGGAAGGACACGGGGGCCCCATCGCTCGACGATTGGGCGGCGGCCGAGTTCGGCGTCGACGAGATCTCGCTCCGGCGCTACCGACGGGTCGCCGGGGAGTTCACCGAGCGCCAGGTCAAGATGCTGACGGCGTCGAAGCTCGACCTCGGCCTGTCGCTCCTCGCGATCCTGCAGCCGGCGGCGACGCCGCGCGCGCCCGCGGTGCTCCGCATGACCGTGCCCCTGCCCGACGGCCGCGAGGTTCCGTTCCGGACGGCGACGGTGCTGCAGCTCGAGGAGGCGCTCGAGTCGCTCCGGATCTCCGGCGCCGCCGGCGAAAGCGACGACCTCCTGCCGGAGAGCGGGGCGGCGCTCCGGGTGAAGCTCGAGCAAGAGCTCTCGCCGGGCAAGGCGAAGAACGCGCTTCCCGCGCCGGGGGTCTCGATGCGCGCCGTGCACAGAGACGGCAAGCTCCGCACCCTGGTCACGTTGCGCGACATCGACGCCGAGCTGCTGGTCAAAGTAGGCCAGGCGCTCGCGAAGGTCGGTGCGGCGCGCGCCAAGTAGCCTGCGATCGGCTACATCACCGGGGTGATCACGAGTCGACGCGAGCTGCTCGCGTTCGTCGCGGCGCTCGTCGTCTCGCCCCGTCCAGGCGAGGCGCAGCCTCAGCCGCGACGGCGCGCGCCCACGATCGATCCGCTGCGTCGCGAGTGCGGCACGTGCGTGATGGCCGGCTTCTCGGGTCTCGCGCTGCCGCGAACGCTCGCCACGCTGCTCGACCACGACGCGCTCGGCGGCGTGTTCCTGCTCCGACCGCGACGGCCGGGCATCGCATCCGAGCACGTGCGGGCGCTGACCGACGATGCGCGACTGCGCGGTCCACGCGATGCCCCCGCGCTCGTCGCCGTGGACCAGGAGGGCGGCGTGGTCGCGCGCCTCACGCCGCCGATGTTCCGGATCCCGACGGCGCGGCAGCTCGGCACGATCGGGGATCCCGCGCTGACCGAGCGCGTGGCGGCCGCAGCCGGCGCGTCGCTCGCTGCGATGGGCGTGTCGCTCAACTTCGCGCCGGTGCTCGACGTACGCACGGCCCGCAACCCGCTGATCGCACCGCGTGCCTTCGGTACCGACCCCGCCGTCGTGGCGCGACACGGCGAGGCCTGGATTCGCGGCACGCAACGTTCGGTCGCCGCGTGCGGCAAGCACCTGCCCGGGCATGGCCCCACGCGGGCGGACAGCCACGCGGCGCTGCCGCGCGTGGACCTCGATCGCGCGCACGTGATGGCCAACGAGCTCGTCCCCTTCCGCGCGGCCGTCGCGGCGGGTGTGGACACGTTGATGCTCGGTCACCTCGTCTACCGTGCCTTCGATGCGCGGTTGCCCGCGAGCCTGTCCCCGGCGATCGCGACCGATCTCGTGCGACGCGAGCTGGGCTTTCGCGGCGTCGTCGTCACCGACGACCTCGAGATGGGCGCGATCCGCACGGTCGGAGGCGCCGTTCGCGCGACGGTGTCGGCGATCCGCGCGGGCGTCGATCTGGCGCTCGTCGCACACTCGCCGGCGGTCGCGCTCCGCGCCATCGACGCGCTCGTGGCCGCCGCGTCGCGTGACGAGGCGTTACGTCGCCGCGTGCACGAGTCGTCCGAACGCGTACGCGCGTTGCGCCGTACGCTCGCGACTCGCATGGCGGGCGCGTCGCCGCAGCCCCCGGACGTGAGCGCGCTCGAGCGCGAGCTACGCGACCGTCTCTGAGAGGGTCGCCGGGCGCTCCGCCCTCGGCGCCCCGCCTACGACCACCCCGAGGAGATCAGGCCTTCTTGCGGGACTCGAGGACGCGGTCGATCGTCGCGTCGAGCTCGCCGAACTCGAACGGCTTGTCGAGCGAAGCGTCCGCTCCGTAGAGCGGCGAGGTCATCTCGTTGAGGCGCTCGCCGATGCCCGTCAGCATGATGACCGCCGTGTCCTCGAGGGCCGAGTCCTCGCGGATGCTGCGGCACACTTGCCACCCGCTCATGCCCGGCATCATCACGTCGAGCACGACGAGATCGGGCTTGAGCTTGCGTGCCTGCGCGAGCGCCGTCTCTCCGTCGTCGGCTTCGTGGACCTCGAAGCCGCGCGACGACAGATGGCGCGTGACGAGGCCGAGGATCTCGACGTCGTCGTCCGCGACGAGCACGCGCGTCGAAGGACGCGACGCCGACGGGCGGGAAGAGGCTTTGCGGCTGGAGGCCATGAGCGACGGCATGGTCGCTCTCTGCGGCCTCGGCGCGCAAGGCCATTCACAGGAGGGTCACTCGTCTTCGTCGACGGGGCCCGTTTGCGGCAGCGCGCGGATGCGCTGATAGGCCTGCTGGTGGATCGGTGTCCCGCTCGGGACCATCAGCAGGATCTGTCGGTAGAGGGCACGCGCGCCGGCGGGGTTGCTGCGATCCATCGCAGACGCGCGCGACAGCAGCTGCGTCGCACGTTGCTCGCACTGCTGGGCCATCTGGCGCGCGGCACCGTTGCCGCGATCGAGGCCCAGGATCGCGCGCACCTTCGGGCAGGCGGTGTGATACTGGCCTGCGCCGAGCGCCGTGCGCGCTTGGCCGACGTAGTAGCTGACGAGCGGACCGCGCAGCCGTCCGCCATAGGTTCCGCCGCTGATCTGGTTGTCGAGCCGATACGCCGTCTCGAGGTCGCGCGCGACCGAGCCCCAGTTGCCCCCGGCCCGCTGGATGCGGCCCCAATGCCCGGCGAACTGCTCGATCCGTCCCGCCAGACGCGTGTCGCCGCCCGATCGCGCGGCGTCGGCGGCCGCATCGAAGTTGCCGGAGCGATAGAGCGCCAGAGCACGGCTCGAGCCCGCGCCGGACGCGCCGCGCGTCGGGGTCGCTGCGGCAGCGGGACTGCCGCCGCCGCGGTCGCTCGATCGGTCGCCGCCGGTTCCGCGGTCGCTCGTGCGCGAGGATGCGGCGCCACCGCCGGAAGGCTCGCGTCCGCGATCGCCGTCGGCGCGTGCGGAGGAGGGCGGCGGCGTTCGTGGGGCCGCGACCGGCGTGGGCGCGACGGCGGGCGCGGAAGGCGCGACGGCGGGCGGAGGCGCAGGAGGAGCCGGGGGCACGAACGCGACGGGAGGCGACGGCGCCGGCAGCGTGGTGACGGGAGGTGGCAACGGCGGGCTCGGTCCGATCGGAGGGACCACCGCGGCCGGCGGCAGCGCCGCGCCCGACACGCCGAGAAGCTGGGCCATCGCGCGCGCGCGCTCGTTCTGCGCGTCCAGCCTGAGCGCCTCCTGGACCTTCGCGCGGGCGAGCGTCAGGTCGTTGCGCATGCGCGCACCATCGGCGGCGAGCAGGAGATCGTCGACGCGTCGCGCGACCCCCTGGGCGATGAGCGCGCGTGCGTCGTCGACGTAGAGGCTGTCGACGCGGACGGAGCTCGCCTCGGTGATCGCGGTCGCCGCATCGCCGTTGGCCAGCGCGGAGCGTCCGCGCTCGATCGCGATCTCCGCGCGACGCTCTCTTCGCACGCGGGCGAGATACTCGGTGGCGAGCGCGTGGTCGGGCTCGACCTCGAGCACCTTCTGGAGCTCGGTCTCGGCTTGCGCCCATCGACGTGCCGCGACGCTCGCCGTCGCGAGCGCCATCTGCGTCTCGACCTCTTCGCCGTTCGACAGGACCCGTGCGATCGCGACGGCCGACACGGCGCCCAGACCGATGAGGAGCACCGCGGCCAAGCCACCCCCCACGATCCAGAAGGCGCGCGACGACGACGTCCGCTCGCGCGCCGGGGCCACCGCCCGCGCACGTCCGGCGGGACCGGGATCCACGGTGCCCGTCGGCGTTCCGACGGAGTCGCCTTGTGGCGCGGGACGTCCTCCCTCGACCGGGACGAGCGGCGTCGGCTCCACGCCGCGCGACATCCGCGTCGGCTCGGCCTCCACCTCGTCGGGCGTACGCGCCACGCTCTCGGGCCAGCGCACCACCAGGACCGTCGTGCCGAGCCCGATCCGGTCACCGTGCGCGAGCTGGATCTTGGCGTGCTTCGACCCGTTGACCGTCGAGCCGTTGCCGCTGCCGAGGTCGAACAGGATGACGCTGTCACCGTCGCGCTCGATGCGCAGGTGCCGCCGCGAGATCGCGATGTCGGTGAGGATGATGTCGTTGTCGATCCCACGACCGACGCACGTCTCGCCCTCGGCGATCGTGAACTCCTTGCCGACGTCCTTGCCCTTCTCGACCCACAACATCGGCGCCGCCGGCTGCTCGTGCAGGATGCTCGTCGCTTCTTCGGAGACGAAGTTGTCGTTGTCGATCTCCGTCTCGTCGTCGATCGGATCGCGCTTCTTGCCGCGCATCTCGGGCGCGTCGGGCACGAGCGTGAACGGGTCGACCTCGTAGCCGTGCGCCTGCGGAGCGACGATCTGGAACTGCGAGTCCTCGTACGGCCGGACCGCCTGCACCCCGCGCGGCAGCAGATCGCTCGACTCGTCGGGATCGAGCTCGCCGGTCGTCTCGTCGGGCGGCGGCTCGCTGGCGGGCCCGATCGGACGGCCGAAGACCTCCTCGTCCGTGGGCCCCTCGTGGGACGCGGCGCGTTGCGGCCGATCGTCGCGCGTGGACTCGAGGTCGGCGCTGCGTGGAGGTGGAGGGGGCGGGGGCACCAAGGCCGCGGGAGGGATCGGCCGCGGCGCGGGGGGCAAGGTCAGCTTGCGCGCGGGCGGCGGCGCGGGCGGGAGCGCCGACTTGCCGGGGGGGCTCGGCGCAGGCACGGCGCCGGGCAACAAGGTGCGACCGTGACGAGGCAGCGCCCTCACGGGACGCCCGGGTGCAGGCGCGTTCGGCGCCGGGATTCGCGGCCTCGGCGCCTCGCCCGCGAGGCGATTGCCGAGCTCCTCCATGTAGCTCTCGTCGTTGTCGGGCGACCCGCTCCGGGCAGACGGCAGAGCACCCGACCCAGAGGCCGGCTCCGTCCCCGCCTCGCGCGGTCTACCTGCCATGCACGATTCCCCTTCGCGAAGGGTACCCGGTCGTGTGCGGACCAACAACTGCGAGGACGCGCGGACACGAACCCCCCAGTCTCCGCGGTACAGTCCGTCCGTGCGACGCACGCTCCTCGCCCTCACGCTCTCGACCATCGCGACCACGAGCGCCTGCGGGGACGACGACGCGACGGGACGCCCCGACGAGGACGCTTTCGTCGCCGACGGAGCCATCGACGCCGCACCGGACGCCGACACGGGCACCTCGCCCGACGCGTCCGCCGGCGATGCGGCCGCGCCCCCGCCCCCTCCGGCGCGCGTCATCGAGCCGCCGCTCGTCGCGTACGTCGACCCGTTCATCGGAACCGGAGGCCTCGGGTTCGGCGTCGGCAGCACCTTCCCCGGACCCCAGCGGCCCTTCGGCATGGTGCGCCCTGGTCCCGACACGACCGAGCCCGACGGCGCCCTGCTCTTCGAGCACTGCAGCGGCTACGACCACGACGACTCCATGGTGCTCGGCTTCAGCCTGACACGCATGCACGGCACGGGGATCGCCGACTACGGCGTGCCGGGATTCATGCCCACCGTCGGCATGACCGCCGCCAAGACGCACCAAGACGGCTCGCGCGCTCTGCTCGACAAGGAGACCGAAGTAGCTTCGCCCGGCTACTACCGCGTCACGGTCGGCGACGACGCCGCGAGCACGATCGACGTGGAGCTCACCGCGACCGATCGCGTGGCCTTCGCGCGATTCCGTTTCCCGGAGAGCGCGAGGAGCGACGCCACGGTGCTCTTCGACATGGCGCACGTGATCGGCGACGGCGACATCGGCGACGGCGAGGTCACGATCGATCGCAGCGCGAACCTCGTGACGGGATTCTCGGTCGCGGTCGGGGGCTACTCGGGTCGCTTCGGGGGCATGCCGGTCTACTTCGCAGCGCGCGCTTCGCGCGAGCCGGTCGCCCACGGGGTCTGGCAGGCGGGCGCGCTCCACGCCGACGAGACGACGCGGCGCGGCCCCGACGTCGGAGCGTGGCTCTCGTTCGACGCCACCGCCGATCGCGAGGTCGTGCTCGCCATCGGGATCTCGTTCACGGATGTCGCGCACGCCGTCGCCAACCTGGACGCCGAGCAGGGTGATCTCGATTTCGATCGCGTGCGGGCCGAGAGCGAATCCGTCTGGGAAGAGGCGCTCTCGCGGCTCGAGATCTCGGCGCGAAGCGAGCGCGACGCGCGGATGACGTACACGGCGCTCTATCACACGCTGCTCATGCCGACGCTGGCGAGCGACGCCGACGGCACCTACCGCGGGCTCGACGGCGAGGTGCACGAATCGCTCGGGCATCGCTATTACACCGACCTCTCGCTCTGGGACACGTTCCGTACGTTGCACCCTTGGCTCACGCTGGCTTATCCCGAGTACCAGCTCGATTTCGTGCGGTCGCTCGTCGCCATGGGCCGCGACGACGGATACGTGCCGCGCTGGCCGCTCGGCATCGGCGAGACGGGCGGGATGCTCGGCGACTCGGGCGCCATCGTGATTGCCGACAGCTGGATCAAGGGAGTTCGCGATTTCGATCTCGCCGAGGTCTGGGTCGCGTTGCGCAGGAAGGCGATGGGCCCCGCCGAGGAGGGTTATCCAGGCGGACGCGGAGGCATCGTCGAGTTCATGGACCTCGGCTACGTGCCCATCGAGTCGGGCGGCTCCAGCGCCTCCGCGACGCTCGAGTACGCGTATGCCGATTTCGCCCTCGCGCGATTGGCCGATGCTCTGGGCGAGACCGAAGACGCCGCTCACTTCCGAGAGCGCGCGGGCTATTGGCGCAATCTCTACGACCCCGACCGCGGCTTTCTCCTGGGCCGCCACGCGGACGGCCGATTCCCGGCCGAGGTCGATCTCGAGGCGTGGGAAGACTTCTACGCCGAGGGCAATGCCTGGCAGTACACGTGGTACGCGCCCCACGACCTCGAGGGCCTCGCCGAGGCCATGGGAGGCCGCGACACGATGCTCGAGAGGCTCGACGACCTCTTCGCGCGGAGCGCCCGCGCCCGGCGGACGGCATTACCCGACACCTATTACTGGCAAGGCAACGAGCCCGATCTGCACGTCGCGTGGATGTACTCCGCATTCGACGATCCGGAGCGAAGCGCACGCTGGGCGCGTTGGATCGTGGAGACGCGCTACGGAGACGGGCCCGACGGTCTGCCCGGCAACGACGACGGCGGCACGATGAGCGCGTGGTACCTCTTCGCGATGCTCGGCCTCTATCCCATCGCGGCCGAGACGTATTACCTGCTCGCGCCGCCCATCTTGCCGCGCGCCGTGCTGCATCTGCCGGGCGGCGATCTCGTCGTCTCCGCCCCGGATGCGGCCGCGGAGCCGCCCTACCCGCTCGACGTCGCGCTCGACGGCGAATCGTTGCCGCGCCCGCGCGTCGAGCACGATTCGCTCATCGCGGGCGCCCGGATCGAATGGAGCCTTCCCGGCACGCCATGAGCGTCCAGGTCACCGTCGGCAGCATCTTCGCCAACGACTTCCGCGTGCTGAGACCGCTGGGCGTGGGAGGCATGGGCGCCGTGTGGGAGGTGCAGCA
>JADZFZ010000819.1 GCA_020854145.1 Deltaproteobacteria bacterium
CGGCGTCGAGGCCGGCCGGCTCGCGTATCGAGCGGGACGGATCCCGAAGCGCCTGTACGCGACCGCCTCGAGCCCGCTCGAAGGCGTCATCGGCTCGGCGCGTGGCCTCGTCTGAGCGGAGTCACGGGGGGCGCGCGAGCGAGTCGCTCGAGGGCCCACCGCCCGCGCTGCGCTCCGCTCGAAGGCTCGGCTCGCTCTGCGGCGCCGCCTCGGATCGGCGGCGCGTCGCGTCGTCGTTCCTCCCTGCGAATCGCACCAAGCGCAGTCGCGCGACGCTCCGGGACGGACGTCGGTGAAGCTCGCCGCGATCGCCACGGCCGCGGCGCTGTTCGCGCTCGCGCCCTTCCAGTGCCCGGGTGATCCGGATCCGCAGCTCCGTCGCGAGGAGTCGGCGCCCGAGGCGGTCTGGACGTTGTGCGAGCAGCTCGGCCGCGACGGCCACACGGACGCGCGCCGCGACGCGCTGCGTTTTCTCGTGCGCCGATACCCGAACAGCAGATTCGCCGCGCGCGCGCGCCTGGAGCTCCGCCAAGAGGCGCCGCCGCCGCAGTCGCAGTAGGCTCGACGAACCGTCCTCTTGTTCGACCTCTACCTGATCACCGACCCCGAGACTCCCTTCGGCGTGGTGGCACAGACGGCTGCGGCTCTGCGCTCGGTGCCACGCGGGCGTGCCGCAGTGCAGGTGCGCGCGAAGAGCTACCCGACGCGTGCTTTCTACTCGCTGGCGCGCGCGCTGCGCGAGACGACGCGTCGGGCCGGCGCCCTGTTGCTCGTCAACGATCGGCTCGACGTGGCGGCGATGGTGGAAGCCGATGGCGTCCACCTCACCGAGCAGAGCGTTGCGCCGGAAGACGCGCGGAAGATGCTCGGGAACGACGCGATCGTCGGCGTGTCGTGCCACGACGCTGCAGGTCTCGCGCGGGCTGCCGACGGTGGGGCCACTTTCGCGACGGTGTCGCCGGTGTTCCCGTCACCCGGCAAAGGGACTCCCCTCTGCGTCGATGGACTGCACGCGCTCGTCGCCGTCGCGCGCATCCCGGTGATCGCGCTCGGTGGGATCGACGCCAGCAACACCGCGGCCGCCGTCGCGGCCGGCGCATGGGGGGTCGCGGTGACTCGTGCCGTCTACGCCGAGCGCGATGCCGGAAGCGCCGCGCGCGCGTTGGTCGGCTCGCTTGACAGCGCCCGGTCGCGGGGCGCCCAATCTCACTGAATGCCGGACTGGCTGAAAAAGACGCTCGCCTTCCTCGCCGCGGTGCTCGGGATCCTGATCATCGTGGCCGTCGTGATGGAGATCTTCTTCGTCGACCGCGTGACCGTCGCGAACAACTCCATGGCCCCCACCATCATGGCGGGCGACATCGTCTTGATGTGGCGCGGTGCGGAGCTCGAGCAGAACGACGTCGCGTTGTGCAAGCACCCACGTGACCCCAACCGCTACGTCATCGGGCGAGTCATGGGCTTTCCGGGCAACACGATCGAGCACGGCCGTGGAGGCCTGTTGATCAACGGACGCCGGATCACGACCGACTGGAAAGGCGAGCGGCGCCTCGTCGACCCGG
Organism: Deltaproteobacteria bacterium; assembly: GCA_020854145.1. GTDB lineage: Bacteria > Myxococcota_A > Polyangia > Polyangiales > JADZFZ01 > JADZFZ01. Next base: position 1,563 of record JADZFZ010000819.1, read on the forward strand.
CCGCGGGCCGCAACGAGCGGTGGCTGCGCGCGTGGGAGGAGCTCAGCGACTACGAAGGCCACTGGATGCTGATGCAGCCGAACCGGATCCTGACGATTCCGGTCAAGCACGTGCGCACCGGCCTGTTCTTGATGTCGGACCACCGCTACTACCGCGGCGAGGACAGCCGCGCGTTCGGCGACGTGCCCAAAGCCAACTGCGTCGGCGAGATCTTCATGGTGCTCTGGCCGTCCGACAACGCGGGCGCCGACTTCCCCGCGTCCGAACGTCGCTTCGACATCATCGATTGAGCCCGCGATCGTACGGGGCTTCACAATCCCCGGCGTCGTGGTACCAACCGTGCCGCGTGCGTCACCATCACGACGGCGCGAGGCACCATGAAGCGACACGTCCTGCCCATCTCCATGCTCGTCCTGGCCGCCCTGTGTGCTCCGTGGTCCGCCCCGGCACAGGACGCCCCGCAGCCTAGACGCGAAGCGCCGCAGGGAGGCGGGACGCCCTCGCCTCGCTACTACGCCGCGATGCAGGCGGAGCTGCAGGCGCTCGGCGCGGGCGCACAGTGCCGTGCCCACAGCGCGCAGCTCGCCCACTGCGCGTTCCGCCACACCGGGACGGGCTCCGGCCGGACCTTCGCGATCCATCTCACCTACGACGACGAGAGCGACACCATCTACGTCTACGTCGACCGGTTCCTGATCGCGCCCGAGTCCGCGGAGACGACGCCGCGTCTGCTGCGTCAGCTCATGAGCGTCAACTGGGACATGCTCATAGGGAAGTTCGAGTGGGACCGGACGGACGGCGAGGTGCGTCTGTCGGCCGTGATGAACACCGACTCCAACTTCGACCGGCGCGCGTTCCGTTCGACGGTGCGTGGCATCCAGGCCCTCGCCGACCGGCACTATCCGGACCTGCTCCGGATCGCGGGACCCGCCGCAGCGCCCGCGGGCGCGACTGCGGGTGCCGATGGCGGGACCGCGACGACGACGGCGCCCGACGCGGGTCGTTGACGCACGGCACCCCGACTCGCCCCAGGCCCTGGCAGTCTCGGCCTGGGGTTGACTTTTGTACGAGAGCGAACTAGGTAGACTTCGCTCTCAATCGAGAGTCATTCTAAACTGACCATGCCGGCCTACGAGACACTCCTGGAGAAGCTGCGCGCGTCGGGTCTCAAGATGACCCCGCAGCGGCTCGCGATCCTCCGCCAGCTCGCGGACAACGATCGCCATCCGACCGCCCAGGACGTGTACGACGGCATGGTCGCCGAGCAGCCGACGCTGTCGTTCGCCACCGTGTACAACGCGCTCGGCGCGTTGGCCGAGGCGGGCGTCTGCGAGCGGCTCGAGCTCGGGGGCACCGTGCTGCGTTTCGATCCCAACCTCGATCCACACGACCACGCCATCTGCGACGGCTGCGGGTCCATCCGGGACGTGCACGCCGACGACGACGCTCCGCCGGGGCGAGCCCCGGCGGCTCGGGCGGGGGCGCGCGAGCGAAAGCCGCGCGAGCTCACCGGGTTCCACGTGCGTCGCGTGGAGCGAATCTTCCGGGGACTCTGCTCCGCGTGTCGCCGCGGCGGAGCGCCCCACGACGACCACCAACCAGGCCGATGAGGAGAGCCAACATGCCGAATCTGAAGGGCACCAAGACCGAGCAGAACCTGAAGGACGCCTTCGCGGGCGAGTCGCAGGCGAATCGCCGTTACCTCTACTTCGCCAAGGCGGCCGACGTGGAGGGCTATCCGGAGATCGCGGCGAACTTCCGCAGCACCGCCGAGGGCGAGACCGGCCACGCGCACGGGCACCTCGACTATCTCAAGGTCGTCGGTGATCCCGCGACCGGCAAGCCGATCGGGTCCACGGAGCAGAACCTCGAGTCTGCCGTCGCCGGTGAGACGCACGAGTACACGGACATGTACCCGGGCATGGCGAAGGTCGCGCGCGAAGAAGGCTTCGCCGAGATCGCGGACTGGTTCGAGACGCTCGCCAAGGCCGAGAAGTCCCACGCGGGCAAGTTCTCGCAGATGCTCGCGACGCTGAAGTAGCGACCACGGACGGGGCTCCGTCGGCGCGACGACGGAGCCTCGGCTGCGGCGGCAAGACGAATCCCACCGAGGAACGCGAGCGAGATGATCCCCGACCGACCGCCGGTGTTCGAGCCCTACGACGCGCGCTTCTGGGAAGAGCGCGACCTCGAGCGCGAGCTCTATCGCGTGTTCGCCGTCTGCGAAGGCTGCCGGATGTGCGCGCCGTATTGCGGGAGCTTCCCCTTCCTGTTCGAGAAGGCGGACCAGCACGAGCACGTGGAGGACGGATCGGTCGCCAACAGCATGCAGAAGGTGGTGCGGCTGCGGCGCGAGGACATCGAGCGCGTCGTCGATCTCTGCTGGCAGTGCAAGCAGTGCTACTTCAAGTGCCCCTACACCGCGGACGACGGGCACGAGTGGCTCATCGACTTCCCGCGGCTGATGATGCGCGAGAAGGCGGTCCGCGCACGGCGCAGCGGGATCGCGTTGACCGACCGGGTGCTCGGCGAGCCGCAGCTGCTCGGCCGGCTCGCCGCCGGTCCGCTGGCCGGGATGAACAACGTCGTCCTCGCCAATCGGCTCGTGCGCAAGGTGCAGGCGAAGACGTTCGGCATCAGCGAGGAGTTCCCGCTGCCTCCTTTCGCTTCGCAATCGCTCTTCGGATGGTTTCGCGATCACCCCGGACCGAGCGAGGGCGCGAACGGGAGCGTCGTGATGTTCGCGACGTGCACCACGACGTGGAACGTCCCGGCGCCTGGGATCGCCGCGGTCAAGGTCCTGCGCCACAACGGCTTTGGCGTCGCGTTGCCTTCGACGCAGACGTGCTGCGGCATGCCGAACCTCGACGGAGGCGACATCGAGTCCGCGATGGCGAAGGCCAAGCGCAACGTCGATGTCCTGCTTCCGTTCGTCGACGCGGGCGCGACGGTCGTGGTGATGCAGCCGACGTGCGGCTACACGCTGAAGAAGGAGTACCCCTCGTTGCTGGGCACGCCCGAGGCCCAACGCGTGGCGGACGCGACACAGGACCTGATGGAGTTCCTGCTGAAGAAAGCGCGGAAGAAGTTGCTCTCGCGCGAGACCGCACGCGGGGCCGGCAAGGTCGCGTACCACGCACCGTGTCACCTGCGAGCGCAGCGGGTCGGAACGCCGTCCAGGCAGCTGCTCGAGATGTTGCTGCCGGAGACGAAGGTCACGGTCGTCGAGCAGTGCTCCGCCGTCGACGGCACATGGGGGATGAAACAGGAGTTCTACGAGATGGGCAGGAGCTACGCGCGCAAGCTCGTGGACGGGATGAGCGACGGCGACCCCGACGTGCTCGCGACCGACTGTCCGCTCTCGGGCCTACGCCTCACGAAGGAGCTCGGCCGGGAGACCGTTCATCCGATCGAGCTCATCGCCCGCGGCTACGGGCTGTAGCCGACGTCACCCACCGAGCGGTGGGCTCTCTCTGCGGTGCGCTCCGGCCGCCGGAGGAGGAGAAAGCCATGAAGAAGGTCAGACGCGACGAGATCCTCGGTCTCGGCGCCTACGAAGAGATCCGCGAGCGCTATCGGCGCCGCATGTTCGGCGTCAAGGCCGACCGACGCGTGCACGTCGGGCCGCTCGTGACGGTGTTGTTCGAGAACCACGACACGGTGCTCTACCAGGTGCAGGAGATGCTGCGGACCGAGCGGATCACCGCCGAGCCGGACATCGCGCACGAGATCGACACCTACAACGACCTCCTGCCCGCAGGCCGTGGCGTCGGCGGAACGCTCATGATCGAAGAGCCCGATGCCGCCAAGCGACCTGCGCTGCTGCAGTCGCTCGTGGGACTGCACGATCACGTGTTCCTTCGCGTGGGCGACACGCGGCTGTCCGCGCGTTGGATCCGCCACGAGGCCGACGAGTCGGAGCAGATCTCGAGCGTGCAGTACTTCGCCTTCGACCTCGGCGAGCACGTGACCGACCTCGCGAGCGCGACGAGCGTCTCGCTCGAGATCGACCACCCCGCGTACACGCACTCCGCGGATCTCGCACCGAACGTCGTTCGAGCCCTCGACGCCGACTTGCGGAGCTGAAGGGCTGAACGGTCGTCTCAGGGGTCCGTTCGGGGACCGGCACGATCGCTTCGCCGCCACGCTCTGCCGGCGTGGTGATCGCGGCGCAGACGATGGCGGATCACGCGCTGAGCGCAGTGCCGGCGCTCGCTGAGCCACCGTTGCGCGCGCGGAGCGCCGCGGCGGTCGAGAGCGGGCCGAGCTCGGCGAACGGGAACGTCTCGCTGTGCTGGAGCGGCTCCTCGCGCGCGGTGAGCACCTCGCAACCTTCGCGTGTGACCAGGATGGTGTGCTCGAACTGCGCCGAGAGGCGGCCGTCCTTGGTCACGACGGTCCACTCGTCGTCGAGACGGTGGGTCTCGTGCGAGCCGAGGTTCACCATCGGCTCGATGGTGAACGTCATGCCGGCCTTGAGGCGCTTCTCGGTGCCGCGTTTGCCGAAGTGCGGGACGTGGGGCGCCATGTGGAACTCGCGGCCGATGCCGTGGCCGACGTACTCGCGAACGACGGAGCAGCCCTGCGACTCGGCGTACTCCTGGATGGCGGCTCCGATGTCGCCGATGCGTGCCCCTTCGCGGACCTCCGCGATGCCGAGCTCGAGCGCGCGTCGCGAGACCTCGACCACCTTGCGGCCTTCGGCGGATGGCGTGCCGACGTAGAACGTGGCGCTCGTGTCGCCGTGATAACCCTCGAGATACGTGGTGACGTCGACGTTGATGATGTCGCCGTCGTGGAGCACCTGGGGCCCGGGGATCCCGTGGCAGACGACCTCGTTGACGGACGTGCAGACGCTCTTGGGGAAGCCTTTGTAGTTGAGCGGCGACGGGTAAGCGGAGTGCCCGATGATGAAGTCGTGCACGATGCGGTTGATGTCGTCGGTCGTGATCCCAGCGCGGATGTGGCGGCCGGCATGGACGAGTGTCGCCGCGGCGAGCTTGCCGCTTTTGCGCATTCGCTCGATCTGACTCGCGCTCTTGATCTCGATGGAGCTCACGACGATGCGTTTATGCAGCGCAGGTTGATGGGCGTCAACGCTCGGCCCGACGACCCCTGGCAAGCGTGCCCCCCGACCCCGGTCGCTTGCAGAAAAGGTGACGGCGTTGCCGCGGTTCGGTAACGCGAGCTCATGGACGAGCTCGTTTCGGCGTTCCGGTGGGCGGGGACCTGGCTCTTGCTGGTCTCGGCCGTGGGTTGTGGCGACGTCGAGCTGCACAACGAAGGGAGACGTACGCGACCCGTGGCGTCCGCTGCGTCCGCCGCGACGACGACCCCGGCGAGCGAGCAGGCAGGCCCCGCGCGCAGGGTCGAAACCGCGAGCGCCGGCAGCGCAGGAACGGCGGACGACGACGCGCGAGACGCGGACGAGGACGCGCGAGACGCGGACGACGAAGGCGACGCGGAGGGCGAAGCCGGCCGTGGGGCCGAGGGCGACACCGCACGCGCGGTCGGCCCGCGGGCCCGGACGCCGAACCCACGCGCGGGCACGGGCACGCGGGAGCCGGCTGGCCGCGTCGGCGCGGCCGCGTCGAGCGTGGTTGGCGCCGCCGGCGCGCGTGCGCGACGGACGGAGGCGACGGCAAACCCGGCGCGGAGCGCACGGGTCGCGCAGGTCGAGCCGACGCGTGCGGACGACGATGCGGCGGCGACGAGCGAGGGCGACGTGGAGGCGAGCCAGAGTGCGAGCGACGGGCTGCGCGTCCGGTCGGTCGTCGTGTCGCGAGGCGTCGCGAATCGGCTGCCCGTCGGCCAGGGGACGACCTTCGGCGCCAACGACGGAACGCCGGTGTACACGTACGTGGAGGCGGAGAACACGGGGACCGAGCCGGCGACGCTGGTGTTCTCGTGGCGTCGAGAGGGCGGACGAGCGGTCGGCGGTCAACGCATCGAGGTGCCGGCGAGCACCCGTCGCTGGCGCACGTGGGCCCTGACGCGCAACGCACGCACGGCGGGCGAGTGGACTGCCGAGGTGCGGACCGCAGACGGGCGGCTGATCGGATCGCGGCGGTTCGTGATCGAGCCCTGAGCACCCGCTCGGGGGTTGGCGGCCGACGACTCTGCTAGACCGACCGGAGATGAGCTCGCGGGTGTGGTCGATCTCGGGCAACGCGCAGCGTCTGGACGGTGGCGCGATGTACGGCAACGCGCCGCGCGCGGTGTGGGAACGATGGAGCCCACCCGACACGCACAACAGGATCGCGCTCGCATGCCGCGCGATGCTGGTGATCGAGCCCGAGGGTCGCGTGGTGCTCCTCGAGACGGGGATCGGCGCGTTCTTCGAGCCGAAGCTGCGGGAGCGATTCGGTGTCGAGGAGGACGAGCATGTCCTGCTGCGCAGCCTCGCGGCCGCTGGGTTGCGGGACTCGGACGTCGACGTGGTCGTGCTCTCGCACCTGCACTTCGATCACGCCGGCGGGCTGCTGGCACCTTGGGAGCGCGGCGCGGATCCTCGCCTGCTGTTCCCGCGCGCCCAGTACGTCGTCGGGGAAGAGGCGTGGCAGCGAGCGCTCGCACCCCATGCACGAGACCGCGCGTCGTTCATCACTGCGCTTCAGCCGCTGCTCGAGGAGAGCGGGCGGCTCGAGCGCGTGCGGGGCGAGCGGTCCGACACGCTCGGCGACGCGTATCGGCTTCATCGATCGGACGGGCACACGCCGGGGCTCTTGATGACGGAGGTCGCGGGCGACGACGGGCCGATCGTGTTCGTGTCGGACCTCGCGCCGGGGCGGCCCTGGGTGCACCTGCCGATCACGATGGGCTACGACCGGTACCCCGAGCTGCTCATCGACGAGAAGCGCGCGCTGTTCGGAGACCTGGCGCGTCGTGGAGGCCGGCTCTTCTTCACGCACGACCCGGCGGCCGCGATGAGCCGCGTGACGGTGGAGGGCGAACGTTTCGCGGCGGCCGACAGCGTGGAAGAGCTGCGCGGCGCGGCGGCGTGAGTGGCACGGAGCGCTGAATCGCACCCGCCGTCGTCGGGGACGCTCGCACGGATTGGAACTGCTCGCCCAGGAACGCCGTGATTACGCGAGGTTGAGCATGTCGATCCTGTCCCCGGGGGTCAGGGGGAATAGGCTTCTTCGAGGATGGCGTCGAAGGCGCGGCGGAGCGTCCAGGCGGCTTGGTCGGCGTGCGAGGCGCGGGCGTGGACGAGCGCGCTGCGGAGGAGATCGGCGACGCCGGCGCTGCTGCGGTCGGCGCCGAGGCGGTCGACGAGGCGTTCGGCGGTCTGCTGGTAGAGGCGAGCGCAGCCGTCGATGTCGCCGGCGTTGTAGGTGGGCGCACCGACGGAGATGGCGTGGACGAGCGCGTTGACGACGTCCTCCGAGTAGGCGCTCTGCCGGATGCCGACGCGCGCGTTGGGCGGCGTGGTGGTGGGCGGCATGCTCTCGACGACGGCGCGACGTAGGCGTTCGAACGCGGACTCGAGCGTCGCGGCGGCTGCCGGCCCAGGGCTTCCGGCGGCGACGGCGAGCGCTTCGTCGAAGAGCGCGATTGCGCCCGCGCCGCGGCCGAGCTGGATCCAACGGTCGCGCAGCATGGCCGCGAGCTCGATGTAGAACGCGGCGACGGTGTCGGCGTGACCGGCGAGGTATCGCGGCGCCGCGAGCAGGGAGGCGGCTTCGATCTGCGCGAGGTCGCGCGCGGCCTCGGGGACGTCGGCCAGCAACGGCGGGCGTGCGACGGAGTCGGTCCCGATGCGCGGAAGCCGGTCGGCGGCCGCGAGCAGGTCGTCGAAGGCGTAGCGGAGCTCCCACGCCGACTGCGCGGGATCGCCCGGATCGGCGCGGCGGATGGCAGCGAGGAGGCGCGCCCGCAGCGCTTCTTGACCCGCACCGGAGAGGGGACCCGACGCGAGCGACTCGGCCGTCTCGCGATAGAGACGCGCACAACCATCGACGTCACCCGCGTTGTAGATGGGCGCGCCGCGCATGATGGTCTTGTGAATCGCGTCGACCACCGCGGCCGGCA
>JADZFZ010000820.1 GCA_020854145.1 Deltaproteobacteria bacterium
CCCGATCGCAAGCGCGACCCGGGCGCGCGTCTGTCGGAGCGCAACCTCGGCATCGCACGAGCCGTCGACGAGGTCGCCGACGAGCTCGGCGTGACGTCGACCGCCGTCGCGGTCGCGTGGTCGCGCCAGCAGGGCGGCGTCATCCCGTTGCTCGGTGCACGCACGGCGGAGCAGCTCGCGGGCTCGATCGCCGCGCTCGAGGTGACCTTGCCGCAGCCGGCGCTCGAGAAGCTGGATACCGCGAGCAAGATCGAGCTCGGCTTCCCCCACGACTTCGTGAAGAACGACTACATCCGCAAGATCGTGTGGAGCGACCAGGTGGACCGCATCGACCTCGACGCGACGCGCACGCCCCTGTGAGCCCCCCGCCAAGCCACTGAGCGCATGAGCCACGATCCCGATCCGGTGGTGCGCGACGCCGCGGCTCGCCTCCAGGCGGCGCTCGTCGAGGCGGCCAGCTGGCCGTTCAAGTGCCGCGTCAGCTTCGAGAACCTCGATCGCCAAAGGGAGACTCTCGGGTTCGTCTATGCCGAGCTGACCGGGACGTCGCTGCCCGACCGACCCGAGCTCGACGACTACTGGACGACGTATTGGCTCGGGCCCGCAGGCGGCGGATTGCGAACCGAGTTCGAGACCGGCAACTACGGGCTCGGTTTCACGCTCACGCGTTACGCGCTGCTCGTCGGGGACGAGGCGTGGGTGTGGACCGATGACGAAGAGCACGACAACTGCGGGCCCCAGGGCGGGGACTTCCTGGTCAACGCGCGCTCGCCCGAGGGGCTCGAACGCGTCGTGGCCGCGCTCGTCGCATGGCACGCGGCGAAGGGCGTCACCTCGTTCCAGCGCGAAACGCGCTGACGGGAGCGGTCAGCGCTTGACGCCGAGCGCGTCCATCCAGCGGTAGACCTGTCTACGGTCGCGCCCGTAATACCGGGCCGTCGCGCGAATGCTGCCGTCGAAGCGGTCGAGGATCGCGGACAGCTCCTCTGCGGTGGCCGGGGGCGCTCGACGCGGGCCCGCCGGTTCCTTCGCCGCGGCGCCCGTGGTCGGCCGTGGCGTGCGCGGCGGATCGAGGTGTCTCGCGACGTGATCGAGCGCGATCACGCCTGCGTCCGCCTCCGCCGCGAGGCGGTGCACGAGGCGGTCGAGACCGCGGAGGTTCTCGGGCCATTCCGACAGCAGCAGTCGCTCCATCGCTTCCGAGTCGAAGCGGAGCGGTCGGATGGGGCGCCCCCGCTCGCTGCACCATCGACGATGGAGCCGCGCGATCCACGCCGGTACGTCTGCGCGTCGTCGGGTCAGCGGTGGGACCGAGAGCTCCCACAGCGTCAGCCGGGCGTAGAGGTCGCGACGAAATCGGCCCGCGTCGACCTCGCTCGCGAGATCGCGGTTGGTCGCGGCGACGATGCGCACGTCGAACGGCTCGGCCGCCGTGCCGCCCACGGGACGCACCTCGCGCTCCTGGAGCATGCGGAGCAGCTTGGGCTGCAGCTCGAGAGAGAGCTCTCCGATCTCGTCGAGAAGGAGCGTTCCGCCTTCGGCGGCGCGAACGAGCCCGGGCTGCGCCTGGCTCGCGCCGGTGAACGCACCCCGCACGTGACCGAAGAGCTGGCTCTCGGCGAGCTGCCCCGACAGCTCGGTGACGTTGACGGCGACGAACGGTCCGGCGCGACCGGAGAGCTCGTGGATCGTGCGAACGACGTGCTCCTTGCCCGCGCCGGTCGGACCCACGACGAGCACGGGCGACGGATCGGGCGCTGCCAACGCCACCTGTCTCCGCAGCCGTCGCATGGGCGCGGACACCCCCGGGATGGCCTTGGCGACGGTCTCGTCGTCCTCGTCGTCGCTCGCTCGTTCGTACACGGCGACCACGCCGCCCAGGCGAATCACCGCGCCGTCGTGGAGCGGCGTACGCGCGCTCCCGAGCCGTACGCCGTCGAGCCAGCTCCCGTTGCGACTGTCGAGGTCCGCGACGACGTGGGTCCGCGAGCGCCCGTCCCACGTGATCCGCAGATGCCGTCGCGACACGGCGGAATCGGCGAGGTCGGTCCACGGGTCGTCCGTCTTGCGCCCGAGGTCCCGCTGGGATTGCCCGAGCTCCACGCGCCGCACGAGCTCCGCCGGGTGCACGACGAAGAGCGCGCCCGACGACGGGCTCGCGGCGCGCGCCACCCGTTGCGGCTGACTGATCGTCGGCTGGCTGGGATCTTCGGACACGTCTCGCAGCGCCGACTCTCGTCGACAACGCGTGGGACGTCGATGGTGACGTTGCCCTCGGCTGCTGCAGTCGCGCTGCGGTGCGGCCTCCGGCGAAGTCGCCACGATCGTGCGATCGTCCGTCCATGGAGGCGCACCTCGCCGAGCTCGGACGCTGGATCTCCCGGCTCCGACACGACGACGTGCCGACCGACGTCCGTCGTGCGGCCCGATATCAGATCCTCGACATGGTCGCGGCGGCCCACGCGGCGATGCGCGCGGACGAGGTCGCCCCCGTGCTCCGTGCGCTCGCTCGGCTCGCGCCCGCGGGTCGCTCGACCGTGATCGCGACGTCGGCCAAGCACGGCCCCACCGACGCGGCGCTCGCGAACGCGGCGTGCTCGATGGCTCAGGACTTCGACGACATCGTGTGGATGGGCCACACGTGCCACTCGGCGGTGTTCGCGTCGCTCGCGGTGGCCGAGCACGAAGGACGTGAAACGAGCGACCTCGTCACCGCCGTCGTGGCCGCGAACGAGGTGGCCGGCAGGATCGGAGCCTCGAGCTTCGTCGGCCCGCTCAACGGGCAGATGTGGACGTTCATCCATCTCGTCGGCGCGGCCGCCGCCTCGTCGAAGCTCCTCGGGCTCGACGCCGAGCAGACCACCCACGCGCTGGCGATCGCGCTCGCACAGCCGAACTTCGCGCTGCAGCCGGGGTTCCTGCTGCCGGGATCGAAGCTGCTCGCAGCCGCCACGCCGACGGCGACGGGGATCCAGGCGGCGTTCTTCGCGCGCGAAGGCCTCACGGGGTTTCCCGCGATCCTCGAGGACCGACGCGGTTTCTGGCGACGTTTCTCGTATCTGCCCCTGCCCGTGATGCTCGAGGGGCTCGGCGACCTGTGGGTCTTGCGGACGCTCGCGATGAAGACGTACCCCGGTTGCCACTACTTCCAGAGCGCGCTCTCGGCGATCGATCGTATCCGCGCGCGCTGGCCCGATCTGCGGGCGGAGCACGTACGCTGCGTGCGCATCGAGACGACGAAGCTCGCGTGCGAGGCGACCCGCTTCGCCTCGGAGTACGTGGCGCAGGGCGGCCTCACGCCCGTCGCGGTCGCGTTCGATCTCGCGCTCGCCGCCGCGCTGCTCCTGCACTCGGGCGCGCTGTCGTGCGCCGAGATCGACCGAGAGCACCTGCGCGAGCACGAGGCCGCGTTGCGACGGATCGCCGCGCGCATCGAGGTCCGCCACGATCCGGCGCTGAGCGCGCGCGTGGTCGCCGGAGCGCGCGCGATCGGCGCGGGACGCGCGGCGATCCGCTCGGTCGGCGTCCGCGATCTCGTGCACCTCGCGAGGCGCTACGGCGAGGACTACCGCTCGACGCTGGCGTCCCCCGCCGAAGCGATTCGGTTCGCCGCGGCCCTGTCGCGCGAGCTCCGACGCCAACGCCGGAGCCGCGCCGTGGACGCACGCGACGTCGCCATCGCGCTTCCGTTCCCGAGCCGTGTGACCCTGGAGCGCGACGACGGCCGCATCGCCGTCGAGGAGGTCGACGTTCCGGTGGGCGCGCTCTCGGAGCCCGGCGTGGAGCACGAGCTCGAGACGAAGGTGGTTCGCGAGACGTGCGCGGCGCTCGGCGAGCCGAGGGCGCGCGCCGCGTTCGCCGCCGGGTTGCGCCTCGAGGAGCAGTCCCTCGAGGGCTTCGTGGCCTCGATCTCCGCGACGGCGACCGCGGCCGAGAGCGCGCGCCGCGTGCAGGCGTCCGGATGACGGTCCGGCTCAGGCGCATGATCCACGGAAGCGCCTGGGCGCTCGTGAGCACCGCGGGAGCCTTCGTTCTGTCGTTCGCCGCTCGTGGGCTCGCACAGGACGACTTCCGTACGCGGAGGTTGACCGCCGGGGCGCACCACACGTGCTCGATCCGGACGGGCGGCGTCGTCG
>JADZFZ010000821.1 GCA_020854145.1 Deltaproteobacteria bacterium
AGGGGGCGGTGGCCGCGTGCGCGATGGCGTCGTCTCGTCAGGGAAGCCGAGCGGCGCGAATGGGAAGACGGAGGAGATTGGGCATGAAGAAGCATGGATGGCTTTTCGTCGCCGTGGTGTGCGCGGCAATCGGTGCTGCGTCGTGTGGCGACGATGATGGAGGTTCGACGACCCCGCCGCCGCCGCCCCCGGGTGATGGCGCGGTGCCGCCCCCGCCGACGGACGGCGCGGTGCCGCCGCCTTCGGGTGGCAGCTGCCCGGGCGACATCGGCGGAGGCGTCTGCTGCGCCACTGCGAGCAACGCGGATCGACAGGACGCGCCCGAGCTTCGTCTCGTGGGCATCAACATCTCGGCGCCCTCGGCGCTGTCCAACGCCGCCATCATCTCGCTCGTGCAGGGCGCGATCGACGGCCAGCGCTTCAACTGGCTGATGCGGTTGTCGGGCGCGGACGGCGATGGCGAGTTCACCATCGAGACCGGCGCGGGCGAGCGCAACTCGGACGGCACGTACGCGTTCCTCGGTGGCGAGTACCCGCCGCAGATGTTCATGGGGACGCTCGCGGGCGAGACGTGGATGACGGGCTCGGCCGCCATGACGGTCAGCATCCCGGTCTTCAACGACGACGGCTCGCTCCTGACGGTCCTGCCGCTCGACGGCTTGCAGGTCGACACGGCGACGCTGAGCGAGATGCGTGACTGCATCGGCACGCGCAGCGGCCGTCGGTGGACCTACGGGTCGCCCGAGAGCGCGCTCACCGCGTACATCACGGTGGCCTCGGCGCGAGAAGTCCAGATCGAAGCGCTCGGCATGGATCTCTGCTCGCTGCTCGCCGGGACCAACTGCATGATGCCGCAGTCGGCATGGATGAACCCGCCCACCGCCGTCTGCAACGGCGGCGCCTGCTCGGGCGCGTGCGACGGAACCGACAACTGCGCCTACGAGGTCAACGCCTCGTTCGCCGCGGCGGCCGTCGAGATCCAGTAAGCCGTCGCATGACGGAGCGGCGTGCGCTGGATACGACGCGCGGCTGCTTCGGTTGCGGACGCGAGAACGCCGCCGGTCTCGGGTTGAAGCCCGAGACCGACGGCGTCTGCGTTTCTGCGCGGCTCGTCGTGTCGCCCGCGCACCGCGGCTTTCGCGGCATCGCGCACGGCGGCATCCTGATGACGGCGCTCGACGAGATGCTCGCGTACGCGATCGGCAGCAAGCTCGTCGCGCCGATGGTGACGATCGCGGTCGAGGTGACCTTTCACGCTCCGGTGCGCGTGGGCGACGAGGTCGAGGTGGTCGCGTGGTCCACGGGACGTCGAGGCAAGCACCACTTCGGTCGCGCCGAGGTGCGCGCCAGGGACGGGACGGTGCACGCGGCGGCGCGCGGCAGGTTCGTCGTGTTGCCCGAGAAGGCACGGGCGCGTTTCGTCGAGGGGGCGTGATGGACAGGCGCGTGCTGACGGCGATCGTGGCCGGATCGGCCATCTTTCTGGGCGCTTGCGGCGACGATGACGGTCCGGCCGATGTCGGCCCGACGTCCGATGCGAGCGTGCCCGAGGACGCGCCTCCGCAGGACGACGCGTCGGAGCGCGACGGAGCCGCGAGCGACGCGGGCGACACGGACTCGGGCCCCGAGATCCCCGAGGTGCCCGATGCGGAGCGTTGCTCGATCGAGGCACCCGCGCTGGCGACGGGCGCGTTGCGCGTCGACGGGCGCGATCTCGTCGACGAGCTCGGCAGACGCGTGATCCTACGCGGCGTCAACGCGGGCGGCCGCAGCAAGTTCCCTCCGTTCGCGCCCTTCGAGCTCGCGAGCGACGCGGACTTCGAGCCGCAGCTGACCCGGTTCATGGACATCGTCGCCGCCTGGGGCATCGACGTCCTGCGCATGCCCTTCTCGTGGGAGGCGCTCGAGCCGGAGCGCGGCGCCTACGACGAGGCGTACCTCGCCCGGTACGAGCGTCAGATCGAGGAAGCGTGGGCGCGCGGCATGCGCGTCGTGGTGGACTTCCACCAGGACGTCTATGCGCGGCCGCTGTGCGGCGACGGTTTCCCGCTGTGGTCGCTCGCCGAGATCCCCGACGAGCCGCCCGTGGACTGCGCGTCGTGGTTCCTCGGCTACCTGATGGACGGCGGTCCCGTGCAGCTCGCGTTCGAGCGGTTCTGGGCGAACGAGGACGGGCTCTTCGATGCGTTCGTCGCCATGTGGACGACGATGGTCGAGCGCGTCGGCGACCAGCCCGGCATCGCCGGCTACGAGATCATCAACGAGCCCGGCTGGGGCACGGGCGGGCAGGCGGAGCTCGAGACGACGATCTTGCCCGCCGCGATCGAGCGCGTGGCCGCGGCGATTCGCGAGGTGCAACCCGACGCGATCGTCTTCGCGGGCGGCCCCGGCACCAACGCGATCGCGGGCGACACCATGATGCGGCGTCCCGACATCGAGCAGCTCGTCTACGCGCCCCACTACTACGAGCCGAGCCTTCTCGTGGGCGGCAGCTATCGCAGCGTCACGCCCGTGCGGCGTGCGATCGATCGACTCTCGTCGCGCGGCGTCGAGTGGGACACTCCGGTGCTGTACGGCGAGTTCGGGGCGAGCAACGAGTCGCCCGATCAGCGCCGGTACCTGCGCGACGTCTACGCGCTCTTCGACGAGCACCTCGTGCACGCGACGTTGTGGGAGACGTCGCTGGCGTCGGCGGACTGGAACGAGGAAGCGCTCGGCACGCTGAACGCCGACGGAAGCGAGCGCGCCGTCGTCGACGACCTCGTGCGCGGCTACGTACGTGCGGTCGATGGGCAGGTCGATCGGATGACGTGGGTTGCCGAGGACGCGACGTTCGTGCTCGAGGTGTCGGGCGCGGGCCCGCAGGTCGCGGAGGTCTACGTGCCGCCGCGCCATGCGGGTGATGCGCCGCGCATCGGCCTCGACGCGGGCTGCGTCGACTGGGACGCCGAGCGCGGCCTGTTGCTCGTGCAGCCGAGCGGCGATCGCTGGACGCTGGTGGTGGAGCCCTGACGGTCGCCGCGGCCGCTCCGTCGATCAGAAGCCGCCGCCGGAATCCCAACCTCCGCTCGATCCACCGCCGGAGTCCCAGCCTCCGCTCGATCCACCGCCCGAGTCGGTGCCGCTGCCCGAGTCGGTGCCGCTGCCTGAGTCGGTGGCGCTGCCTGAGTCGGTGCCGCTGCCTGAGTCGGTGCCGCTGCCTGAGTCGGTGCCGCTGCCTGAGTCGGTGCCGCTGCCCGAGTCGGTGCCGCTGCCTGAGTCGGTGCCGCTGCCTGAGTCGGTGCCGCTGCCCGTGTCGGTGCCGCTGCCGGTGTCGGTTCCGCTGCCCGTGTCGGAGCCGCTGCCGGTGTCGGAGCCGCTGCCCGTGTCGGAGCCGCCGCCCGTGTCACCCGATCCGGGATCGTCGCTTCCCGGATCCTGCGCCGAGGGACCGGAGCCACCCGGATCGCCGCTTCCCGGGTCCTGTGGGTCGGGGTCGGCGCCGCTGGGGTCTCGGCCTCCCGGGCCGCTCGGTCCCGGATCCGAGGCGCCGGGCGCGGCCGGCTCCTCCGTCCAACCCGCGGGAGGGTCCGCCTCGGACGATGGCTCCGCGAGCTCCGGACCGCTTCCTCCGCCCGCCGCGTCGCCCGGTGCGTCGGGCGTACCTGCCGACGAGGGCTCGGACGCAGCGCCGTCCGGGCCGC
>JADZFZ010000822.1 GCA_020854145.1 Deltaproteobacteria bacterium
CGTGCTTCTGCTGCTCCGCGTCGCCGAGCTCCAGCACGAAGTGCGCGAGCGCGCCCGGGCCCGCGAGCGCGAAGGCCGCGCCGGCGTCTCCCCAGGCGAGCTCCTCTTCGACGAGGGCCATCTCGACTAGACCGAGACCCTGCCCCCCGACGGCCTCCGGCAAGGTCAGCGTCGTCAATCCGAGCTCGTGCGCCTGCGCGAGCAGCTCGTCCGGCAAGCCGCGATCGCGCTCGGTGTCGCGGAGCCGCGGCCACAGCGCGTCGGCCGCGAACGAGCGGGCCATGTCCTGGATGAGCTTCTGCTCTTCGGAGAGCTCGAACGAGATCATGGAGCGAAGAATGAATGCTCGCTCATTTTTCGTCGAGCGCGTCGTTCGAGCCTGCTGCGTCCGCCCGATCGCGCTCGTCGCGCTCGTCGGCGTCCTCGTCCTCGTCATCGGGATCCGACCCGTCGCCGTCCCCGCCGCTCGGCCGGCCGCCCGAGAGGAACGTCGCGAGCGTCTTGAGCGGGTCGAAGCCGAGCATCTCGCGAACGGAGGCGACGTTGGCCACGGCTGCCACACGGTCGCGCGCCAGCTGCGTGAGCGGCGCGAAGATCTGCGGGATGTCGAAGCCGAGGGTGAAGCGGCGCGACCGATCCGTGACCGCACGGATGCCGTCGGCCGCGAGCGCGACCTGCACGTACGCGGGCATCGGATGGACCACCACGTCGCGCACGAGGGCCGCCTTGGCCCAGCTGCCCGGAGTGTCGCTGCGGAGCAGCCTGCGGGCGTCGTCCACGTCGGCGAACAGGCCGAGATGCACCGGCGCGATGCCGCGCTCGACGCCCGCGAGGACGATGCGGTAGTCGCGACGCCAGTCGCCTCCGAGCGGACCGCAGAGACGCGCGATGACGTCGGGACCGGCGACGAGGTCGACGCGTCCGGCGCGACGCCGGAGCACGACCGCGGTCCAGAGGCGCTCCTGCTCGAACAGCGCCAGCACGACGGCGTGCTCGCTGGGGAACACGACGTCGAGCGCGCGGCGCACCATGCCGGCCGTGGGCATCGGGAACGCGGTCAGCGACGGCGGCCACACCGTGAGCACCTGCGCGTCGTGCAGCTCCCTGACGACGCGTGCGAGCGCGAGCACCTGGGTCGCGTAGTCGTCCTCGCGCGACAGTCGCAACGCGAGCCGCTCGGTGATCTCGTCCACCGCACCGTCGCGCAACGCCATGGCGAAGCGCACGCGCTCGGCTTCCGCGATGCGCGCCAGATCGGAGGGACCGACGTACTGCACGCCGCGCAGGCGTCCTTTGCGCGTGTGCAGCGCCTTGAGCACGTTGCCGTTGCCGTCGTGCACGACGAAGAGCGAACCCTGCGCGCGGTCGGGCACCGCGTCGTCGGTGGGCGGCGGCGAGCTCGCGAACACGCCGAGCAGGTTGGCCCAGCTCCGCGCATCGAAGCCCTCGATGCGGATGTGCGGATCGATCACGACTCGCCCCCCTCGGGAGTGCGCGAGGAGCCAGCCTTGCGCGCCCGCGCCCGCGGCCGCTGCGACTTGCTCGGCGCCCCGGCGACGTCGCCAGACGACGTGAGCCCGATCTCGGCAGACGGTCGCTCGACGACGAGCATCCGTGCCGACGATGCCGGCAAGGCGACCTCGAAGCTGCCCTCGACGACGTCGAACGCCTCGCCCGTCAAGGCATCTGCCAGGCGCTCCGGCGCGGTGGCGCCTTCGACGAACGTGACGCGCGCGCGCGCTTTTCGCGACGTCGGGTTCATGCAGAACACGACGCGGATCGCGGCGAGCTCCGCACCGTCCGCGCCCGTGGCCCGCTGCTGGTGAACGGTGACCTCGAGACGGTCGTCCACGTCGGTGAGCGCGCGGATGGTCGCCGGCGCGCGGAGCGCCGCGTCGTGCGCGAGCCGCGCCGCCAACGCTTCGGCCTCCGCGCGGGTCGCGAGCGAGACGACCTCGCTGCCCGGGATCGGCGCGAACACCTTCGGTCGGATCGACACGTCGAGCGTGGGGACGCGCGGCGAGAGGAACACGCGCGAGCCGCGCCTGGCGGCTTCCGCGAGGCGTTCCCAGCGCTCGGGAGAGGCGACCTCGAAGCTCGGGCAGACGAGCACGCGGCAGCGCGCGAGCTGCTCGACGGGCGCGTCGCCGTCGACGAAGACGTAGGGGACGTCCACGGCGTCGAGCGCGAGCGCGAGCCGATCGATGTGCTCGGTCGATGCGATCTGGATGGGCTCCGCGAAGCCGAACGTGTCCTCGCGGCAAACCGCGTCGGCGCCGATGCCGAGCGCATCGAAGGTGGACGGAGAGGCTGCCCCGAAGAGGTGCGTCACGCGTGCGAGCTGCGCGTGCTCGCGCGGGAGCACGAGGCCGACGGCGGCCTTCCGCTCGAGCTCGTCGAACCGCGTCGCGACGAGCGTGTCGAGCAGCGACTTCCAGACGCCCGAGCCCGCGCGACGGCGCCCCTCGACGTCGATCGGCGCGCCGTACCAGCGGTCGCGCTCGACGGCCATGTAGAGGTTGAAGCCGCGCAGCCCGTACGCGAGCGCGACGAGCGCCGTGTGGAGCGAGTCCTCGTGCGCGAGCGGCGTGAACCAGAACGGAGCGCCCACGCCGAGCTCCGGTGCGTAGGGGAACCGGAGCGTGCCCGCCATGTAGAGCGCCCGACGCCGAACGTGCAGGTGCTCGCGACGCGAATGGTAGAAGTCGAGCCCGACGAGATCGAAGCGCTGCTCCAGGTCGGGCAACGACACCGGAAGGCCGCGCTCGCCCAGCGGGACGTTGTGGGCCATGGGGATGCCGCGGACGCCGGCCTGCTCGAGCCGCTCGCGCATCCACGTGACCGAGGTGGACAGCAGGTGCTCGTGGAAGCGCGCCCAGTCGAGATGGATCGCGAGATCGGGCGCGTCCTTCGCGTCGAACGCGAGCGGCGGCCGGACGTCTTCCCACGACAGGTAGCGACGCCTGTGCGCGGCGGCGACCTCGTCGAGCGACTCGTACTGAGCCCGCAGCATGTCGCGCCATCGAGCGACCGCGTCGGGGTGGTAGTCCTGGCAATAGGGTCCGTTGCGGAAGTAGAACGCCGCCTCGTTGTCGACCTGGGCGAGCGCGACGGGCCCGTTCGGCCAGAGGCGCGGCGCGACCACGGCGGCCACCGCGTCGTACCAGCGGCCCACCTCGGCGAGGTACGTCGTGCTCGCGTAGGACGGGACCGGGAACATCAACGGCGGGAACATCAGGACTACCGGGTTCTGTCGCGGTGAGCGCGCCTGGCAGCCCCGATCGTGCACGATGCGCTCGGGCAGACCGAACCACGTCATCTCGGCGTTGATGTGCGGCCCGGGCCGGACGAACGCGAGCAACCCCGTCTCGTGCACGAGGTCGAGCAACGCGCCGAGGTCCTTCTTCGGATCACGATCCCCGAAGTCGAACCGGCCCGGAGCCTCCTCGTGCACGCCCCAGGGCACGTAGAGCTCGACGATGGGCAGGCTCATCGCGGCGAGCCCTTCGAGCGCGGGCCGCCAAGCGGCTCGCTCCATCCGGTAGTACTGGAGCGAGCCCGAGAGCAGAGGCACGTCGCGCTCGGACGCGCCCTCGACGCCGGGCGAAAGACGAAGCCGCCGTCCCTCGACGCGAACCCTCGCACCCACGCTCTCGTTGCCCATCGGAGCGCGGGACGTTACCCGAGCGGAGACGCTCTGGCGATCAGATGGCGGCGCGCCTCGCGGGAGGCCCTCCCCAGCGCGCGAGCAGCGAGGGGACCACCACCATGTTCAACAGCGTCGAGCTCGTCAGACCGCACAGGATCACGAGCGCCATCGGAGCCTGGATCTCGCTGCCCGGCTGTCCTGCCGCGAGCGCTAGCGGAACGAGACCGAGCGCGGCGGTGACCGCCGTCATCAGGATCGGCGCGAGCCGTTCGCGCGCGGCGAGAGCCACTGCCTCCTGGCGCGGCAGGCCCTGCTCCTCGAGGTGGCCGACGTGGGTCGCGAGCATGATGCCGTTTCGCGTCGCGATGCCGAAGAGCGTGATGAAGCCGATGATGGACGCGACCGAGAGCACGCCGCCGCTGGCGTAGACGCCTGCGACGCCTCCGGCCAGAGCGAGCGGCAAGTTCGCGAGAACGATGAGCGTGCGCCGCACGC
>JADZFZ010000823.1 GCA_020854145.1 Deltaproteobacteria bacterium
CGCGGTGTGGCCCTAGCCTTGGTGCACCCCGCCGATGACCGATCGCCCCCGGGGGGGTGACACCGAGCCCGAGGAAGTGCGTGCGTCGCCCGCGCGCGAGGCTCCGTCGCGCCTCGCCGCCGGCACGATGGTGGATGGGCGCTATCGCGTCGTTCGCCCGCTCGGCCGCGGCGGTATGGGACAGGTGCTGCTCGCCGAGGACGTGTACCTCCGACGCAAGGTCGCGCTGAAGCTCATCTCGCGGGAGCGCCGGAGCGAGCGTGACCACGCGCGGCTGCAGGACGAGGCCGCGGCGCTGGCGTCCATCCGCCACACGCACGTCGCGAGCGTCTACGCGTTCGGCTTCCACGAAGGGGCGCCGTTCTTCGCGATGGAGCACATCGAAGGGCGCGACCTGCACTCGCTCATCGACGACGCGTACCGGCGCTACCACGTCCCGCTGCCGATCCACCGCGCGCTCGCGATCCTCGGCCACGTGGCCGACGGGCTCGGCGCCGTCCACGCGGCGGGCATCGTGCACCGCGACGTCAAGCCGTCGAACGTGGTCATCGAGGAGCGCAGCGGACGCGCGGTGCTGGTCGACTTCGGCCTCGCGAAGCCCACCGGCAGCGACGACGCGCCGCGTGCCGGCGCCGGGACCGACCCGTCGCTCGTCGTCGGGACGCCGCACTACATGGCGCCCGAGTGTGCCGCCGGCGCGCCGGCGTCGCCGGCGTCCGATCTCTACTCCCTCGGGTGCCTCGCGTACGAGCTGTTGACCGGGACGCCGCCGTTCGAGGGAGCGACCGCGGTGGCCGTCATGCTCGCGCACCACGGCAAGGAGCCGCCCGCGCTCTCGAGCCGCCGCCCGGAGCTCGCGCCGCTCGATCACGTTCTGCTCCGCGCGCTGGCGAAGGATCCGCGCGAGCGTTTCACGGCGGCGGCCGCGATGGCCAACGCGCTCTCGGAGCTGAGGCCCGCGGCGCCGCAGCTGCCCGACTCGCCGGCGCCGGGATCGAGCGACCCGAGCAGCGCGTTCCCGCTCGCGACCGACGCGATCCGCATCCTGGTCGTGGACGACGACGTGACCTTCGCGCGCATGGCGGCGAGGTGCGCGCAGATCGCGCTCGCGGGCACGCCGCTCTCCGTCTCGCGCGTGGGCACGGCCGCGGCGGCGCTCGACAACGCGGCGCGGCGCCGTCCCGATCTCGTGATCCTCGACTTCCAGCTGCCGGATCTGGACGGCGTCGATCTGCTGTCGCACCTGCGCGAGATGCCGGGCGGCGATCACGCGCGCATCCTCGTCGCGAGCGGCGCCACCGGTCACGATGCGCGCTGGCGCTTCGGCATCCTCGGGGTTCGCGACTTCGTCGACAAGCCCGTCGCGTTGCCCGAGCTCGTCGAGCGCATCACCAGAGTGGCTGCCGATCAGGGGTGGCTGCTGCAGAGACCGAGCGATCCCGAGGGCCATGCGGTCTGAGCCCGCGGGCACGACGCCGGAGGGTGCACCCGATGGGCTCGAGGACGCGTGGCGTCCGGCGACCTTCCGAACGCTGGGGGTGATCGCGGCGCTCGGGTGGGTCGCCTTCGGGGTCGTCAACGGGATCGCAGGGCGACCCGTGTCCCTCGCGATCGACGCGACCGCCATCGTCCTGACGTTGGCGACGGTGCTCGGTGCGCGCCGTTTCCCCGCCCACGCGCGGTGGTGGACGCACGCCTGCGCGGCCGTCTCGGCGGTCGCCCTCGTGCTCGTCTCGCTGCTTTCGGGCGGACACCGGGGCGACGCGTGGGTCTACCTCGCGCTCGTTCCGCTGTTCGTCGGTCAGCTCCTGTCGGTGCGCGAGGCGCTCGCGTGGGCGCTCCTGTCGATCGTCGGCGTCGTGATCGCGCTGACGCTGCCGACGCCGCTCGTCGAGTTCGTCCCATCCGTCGTCGAGAGCGAGTTCGCGGGCGTCGTCCTCGTCTGGATGGCGGCGCTCTTCGCCGTCGCCGCGCGGCGCGAGGTGCGACGCCATCTGGTCGCCGTCGCGCTGCGCGGGCGGACCATCGAGGAGCAGGCCATCGAGCTCGGCAGAGCGCGCGACGAGCTCGCCGTGGCGCGCGATCACGCGCGGGCGTTGGCCGCGGCGCGCGGTGACTTCGTCGCGACGCTGAGCCACGAGCTGCGCACTCCTCTCAACGGCGTGCTCGGGCTCGGCACGACGCTGCTCGAGACGAAGCTCGAGCCCGAGCAGCGCGAGCTCCTCGTCGCGCTCGTGCGAAGCGCCGAGAACCAACGTCGCCTGCTCGACGACGTGCTCGAGCTCGCCCGCATCGAGGCCGGTCGGTTCGAGCTCGTGAGCGAGCCGCTGGATCTGCGCGAGTGCCTCGAGGACGTCGCGGATCTCTTCAGCGCGCGGGCGGCCGAGCACGACGTCGAGCTCGCGGTGATCGTGGATCGCTCGGTGCCGGGCGGCGTTCGGGGCGACCGGCTGCGCGTCGGTCAGATCGTCGCGAACCTCGTGTCCAACGCGGTGAAGCTGACCGAGCGCGGGCGCGTCGTGATCCGCGCGTCGGGGTCGGCGTCCGACTCCGAGCACGTCCGGCTCGTCGTGCGCGTCGAGGACACGGGGCCCGGGCTCGCGGCCGACCGTATGCCGTTGCTCTTCCAAGCGTTCGAGCAGGGAGACCCGGCGGCGGCGCGTCTGCACGGCGGCAGCGGGCTCGGTCTGGCGGTGTCCCGTCGCATCGCACGAGCGATGGGCGGCGACCTCGACGTCGCGAGCGAGGTCGGACGTGGCTCGACCTTCACGCTCTCGTGGGTGGCAGAGCGGCTGGGACCCGCGGCCGACGATGCCGAGCCGAGCGGAGACACGTTGCGTCGCGCTGCCGTGATCGAGGCGCGCCCGGCGTCGCGCGACGCGGCCGTCGCGGCGCTGAGGAGCGCGGGCTTCGAGCCGACGTCGTTCTCGCGGCTCGAGGACGCGCTCGCCGGACTGGCCGCGATCGAGCCCGTGCTCGTGCTCGCGGGCGACGTCGAGGGCGAGCTCGACGTGGCGGGCGTCGCGATGCGTCGCGTGCTCGGCGCGCGGCAGGCGAAGTTGGTCGCGACGGCATCGAGCGCACGGGCGGAGCGCGCTCGGCGGGCGGTGCTCGCGGGCGCGTTCGATGCGTGGACGCTCGAGCCGCTGCGACGCTCGCGCCTGGTGCACCTGGACGCCGTGCCGACCGCCGAGCGGGGCGACCACGACGCGACCGCGCTCGGACTGCCCCAGCCCACGGCGTCCGGTCCCGTCGAGGCGCTCGTGGACGAGCAGCGCGCGGAGCCCGCCGGTCAGGCAATCGCACCGCGGGCGCTCGTCGTGGACGACGACGCCACGAATCGCCGTGTCGCCATCGCCATCTTGTCGCGGCGCGGCTGGGCCGTGGTGGAGGCGAGCGGCGGGAAGGACGCGGTGGCACGCCTGGATCGCGAGCGATTCGACGTCGCCTTCGTCGACCTCCGGATGCCCGAGGTCGATGGCTTCGAGGTCGCCAGGCGGACCGTCGCGACACGCACCGCCAACGCGCGACCGGTGCTCGTGGCGTTCAGCGCGTCGGTCCTGGGCGACACACGCGCGCACGTGGAGAGGGCGGGCTTCGACGACTTCCTCGAGAAGCCGATCGTCCGGTCGCAGCTCGACCGCATCGCGCGCGACGTCGAGGCCCGCGTCGCTCGTCGCGCGTCGGAGCTCGACACCTCGGAGGTCTCCGAGGGCTCCTTCGCGACCCTCCGGAGCATGCTCGGCGACGACGAGACGCGTGCGCTCGTGGAGGAGTTCGTCGCGACGACGCGCGTCTCGATGGAGCAGCTCGCGCGCGATCTCGGGCGCGGCGATCTCGGCGCGCTCGGCTCGATCGCCCACAAGATCGCGGGATCGAGCGCGACGTTGGGCGCCGTGCAGGTGGGCGCGCTGGCCCGGTCGATCGAGGCCAACGCGCGGGCCGGCGACCTCGCGGCGCTCGAGAGGCTCGCACCCGAGCTGCACGGCGCCGTCGAGCGCGCGTCGGCATGGCTCGAGTCGCAGGCGCGGAGCGACCGACCCTGAG
>JADZFZ010000824.1 GCA_020854145.1 Deltaproteobacteria bacterium
CGTTCGCGGTCACGTCGTCGGTGAACCCGATCCACGCGCGGGGCAGACGGTCGCCCCGACCGTCGTCGTAGGCGCCGCCGAAGCAATCCTGGACGTGCACGGGGCGCTCGTAGGTCTGCCCCGTCCTCGTCTCGAGGCGAGGTGCCGCGGGGCCGCGGATGATCGCGTGCAGCAGCGTTCGATCGGTGTCCGCGGCCGTCGCGGGGACGGCGCTGTCGAGCTGGAAGCGGAGGTGCGCCGGGGCGCGTCGCACCGCCGCGACGAGGGGAAGCGCGCGGCCGATCTCGTCGAGCGACACGCCGTCGCCGGGCTCGGTGTCCTCGTGCGCTCCCACCATGTCGACCCTCGTGATCCCGGCCTCGGCGGCGACGCGGAGCAGAGCCCGCACCTTGGCGCCGCTCACGCGCCGGTCGAATGCGATCGCGGTCGTCGGCCGCTGGCGCCGGAACCGCGCGACGAGCCGGGCTCGTCCCGCGTCGGTCGTCACGTCGCTCCAGGGCATCGGCGCGGCGCCGCCGCCGAACGAGAGCCCGGCGCTCGATGCGACGAGCGTGGTGCGAGACGCGAAGTCGCCGTCGTCGATCAGGATCGGCGAGAAGCCTTCGACCGCCGCACCGGGCGCCGCGTTGACCTCGTCGATCGCGTCCTCGGCATGACCGACCGTGACGCGGTCGAGCAGCAGCACGGCGCCGGCCGTCGCCACCAGCGCGACGCCGGCCGCGAGATGGCCTCGCGACGGGCGGCGACGCGTGCATGCCCACGCCGCCAGAGCGATCGCGGGCACGAGCCCCAGCCAGGTCGCGAGCTCGGCCACCCGCGCTGCCCCGAACATCCGGTCGATCCCGTACGCGATGGTCATGTCCCGCGTCATCGCGTCGGTCGACCGGTCCATCGCCAGCACGCGCAACATCGCCACCGCACCGATCGAGATCACCGACGCCGCGCCGCCGACGCACGCCAGGATCGCCGCGACGGGAGCGGCCGCCGAGAGCGCGCCCGATCGACCGTGCGGCTCGTCGGCGCCGGCGCCCGCACCGGCGAGCGCGCACGCGAAGAGGCCGGCGCACGCGGGCAACGCGGCGAGCAGGACGAGGTCGGTGAGCTCGCTGCTGCCGCGGGTCTTCATCGCGATCCCGATCGCGCCGAGCCACACGGCGCCCGTCACGAGCCCGAGCAGAGCGCCGAGCAGGGATCGACGGTTCGGCGCGCGCTGCCCCACCGCGACGATCCCGAGCCCGACCGCCACCGCCGCGAGGAGCGCCCCTCCGAGGGTCAGGCCGAGGAGGCGAGCGCAGCCGGCCTCCGAGACGCCTACGGCCATCAGGCTCGGTCGCGACACCGCGTCGGCCGATGCGATCGCCTTCTCCGCGATGCGCATCCCGTCCTCCATGCCCACCAGACCGAGCACCCACGGCAGCGCCGCGGCTCCGACCGTCACGGCCGCGGGCACACGCCGCCCGCGCCCGGCGAGCACGAGCAGCGCTGCGCAGACGAGTGCGGCGAGCGCAGCGGCGCCGAGCACCACGTATCCCCAGATCCCGGCGTTCTGGACGACGGCCGTGATCGATCCGACCGGCGTGCCCTGCACGAGGATGAGCAGCAGCATGAACGCCATCGCGGGAAACAGCAGCGGCGGCAGCGCGGCGAGCACTGCGGCCACGAGGCTCGGCTTGCGGGGCGGCGCCTCGGTCATGGGACATCATCCGACGCAACGCGGCGCGCTCGCCACAGGTTCGATCGACCCGTGAGCGAGCGACGCCGTAGGAGGCTCCGCCGCGTCCGAGCCCACGGCCGCTCGCCCCTCTCCCTGCCGCTGCCCGCGTCGCGTGGGGAGGGGCCTCGGGAGGTGTGCTCGGCGCGCGGATCGCGGCTCACCAGCGGCCGCGCACCCACTCCGCGAGCCCGACCACGTCCTCGATGACGAGGGTCGCTCCCGCGTCGTCGACGAAGGTTCCGTGGAACGAGCCCATCATCTGGTGCAGCTCGACGCCGGCGATGCCGAGCGGGATGCGCACCGCGCGCTCGCGTATCGGGTGGAAGTCGAGGTCGAGCCGAGACGTGGTGCGGGTGCGGATGCGCCACGGCTTCATGAAGGCGCGTCGGTCGAAGGCGAAGTCGACGGCGTCCGCGATCTTGTGGACGCGACCGTCGATCACGAAGCCGTTCTCGGTCACGCCGGTACCGTCGGTCCACGTGCCGCCGAGGTTCATGCCGAGGGTGCGGCCGCCACGCGCCGAGGACGCGAACGCCCAGCTCCACTCGATGCGCGACGGCCATCGGCCGCGGCCGTAGTCGAGGCACGCGAAGGAGTCGTGTTCGGGGCCGAAGGTGTGCTCGCGAGCGTCGATGCGCACGACGCCACGGGCCGGCAGCGCCTGCTGCTTCGACGTCAGCTGGAACCGGGTGTCGTCCCACGGGACGAGCACGTTGATCGTCTCGTGAGCCGGCGGCCGCTGCACCACCAGCTCGACGGCGATGCGCTTGCCGAGCAAGGTGCGTGCGGCGCACTCGACGTGCAGCTCGTCGTCGCGGTTGCGGAGCGCGAGATGCAGGCGCGCGGCGTCGACGACGATGTCGCCGCGGGGCGTGGCCGGCATCGCGATGGGCAGGCCGCCCGGTCGCACGTAGAGCCGCTCGACCGGCCGGCGCGCCGCGAAGTCCAGGAACGACACCAGGACGATCCCCAGATAGCCGACGTCGGCGACGAGCACGGTGAGCGCGCTCGATCGGCTGCCGAAGCACCAGTAGTCCCACTGCGCGAAGCGAGGCACGCCAGGGCGCAGATTGCAGCGCAGGATCGGGTGCCGGGCCCAACCGATCGCGTCGCGAGACAGCCGGCCGTCGGGCCGCGCGATGTCCACCGCCGTGGTGATCTCGCGCTCGCTCGACGCCGGTGCGGACAAGGCGATCGGAGGGTAGCCCAACCGGGCCCATCCGCCCCCGTGCCTCCGTCCACACGCCGCCTTCTCGCGCGCGCGAGGCGGTGACGACGACCTCGGGCGGTCGTCGCTCGATCACGCGGGAGGGGGAGCGCCGATCCCGAGCTGCTCCAGCATCGTCGGGGTGTCCATGAGCCCCCAGTGCTCGACCATCTTGCCGGCGCAGACGCGCACGACGTCGATGCCCTCGACGCGGATCGTGCGGCCGCTCGGCGGCGCGCCCATGAAGCCGCCGGTCTGCGTACCGGTCATCACGACGCGCAGCGCGATCTTGTCGCCTTCCTCGATCACGTCCTCGACGTTGACGCGAAGGTCGGGAAACGCGGCGCGCATCTCGGCCAGACCGGCTTTGAAGCCGTCACGCGTGCCGGGATGGCCGGGGAACGGCTGATGGTCGACGAAGCTCGCGTCGAGGTACCGATCGGTCGCAGCCACGTCGCCCTCGCTCATCACGGCGTCGACGAACTCACGCACCAGGACCTTCCGATCGCTCATGGGCTCTCCTCGGCGCACGGATCGCGCGACGTGCGCGACGACTCCGTGTCGCCTGCGTCGCCGCTCGCGTCCTGCGCTCTCGCGTGAAGGTGGCGCCTCGACGACCGTGCATCCATGCAGAACGTTGCATGGTCGTCGTGCAAGAATGCACGGATGCTCGAGTGGAGCGATCTGCGGATCTTCCTGGCCATCGCGCGCGCGGGAACGCTGGTGGCGGCCGCGCGCGAGCTCCGCGTGGACCACACGACGGTCGGTCGACGGCTCGCGGTGCTCGAAGATGCGCTCTCGACGCGGCTCTTCGATCGCACGGCGAAGGGCTACGTGGCCAACGCGGTCGGAGAGCGGGTGCTCGAGCACGCCACGGAGGTCGAGGCGCGCATCCTGGCGCTCGAGCGCGAGGCGACCGGGCAGGACGCGCGGCTCGCCGGCGCTCTTCGAGTGACCGCGTTGCACACGGTGGTGGGGCACTACCTGCTCCCGCGGATCACGTCGTTCCGTGCGGACTATCCCGACATCGCGGTGGCGCTGATCTCGGATGCGCGCGTGCTCGATCTGTCGCGGCGCGAGGCGGACATCGCCATCCGCTATGCGAAGCCGAAGGACCCGAACCTCGTGGGCCGATCGCTCGCGACGGTGGGCACCGCGCTCTATGCGTCGCGGGCGTACATCGCGCGCAAGGGACGGCCGCGCTCGCTCGACTCGCTGGCCGGGCACGACGCCGTCACCTTCGTGGAGGCGTTCCGCGACGCGCCGGAAGCGCGATGGATCGAGAGCCGCGGCCCGCGCATCGCCGTGCGCGTCGGGGATCCGGCGAGCCAGGTGGCGGCCGTGGCAGCGGGCGCCGGCATCGGCCTGCTCGAGTGTCACGTCGCGGCCGACGTCGGTGGGCTCGTGCGTCTCTCGAAGGAGGTCGTGCTGAGCGATGCGTGGTGGGCGGTCGTGCATCTCGACATGCACAGGACGGCGCGCGTGCGCGCGATGCTGGATTTCCTGTCGAGCGAGACGCGTCGCGACCGGGCGCTGCTCGCGGGGGAGCGC
>JADZFZ010000825.1 GCA_020854145.1 Deltaproteobacteria bacterium
CCCTCGCTGCTGCATCTCCGCGCAGATGGCAGCACGTGCTTGGAGGCACGCGCCTGGATGAACCGAGCGCCGCACTCCCGCGTTGCACTCTCGATCGAACGGGAAGTGACGCTGATCGATGGTGAGGCTCGGGTTGCTCGTGAGCCGCCGCAGCTGCGCGTGGACGACCTTGCAATGGGGGCACTGGAAGTCGAGGTAGACCCGCAGCGTCATCCGGCGCTCTCCGGCCCGCAGCGCATCACCGACCGCCTCGCAGAGGGACGACGGCTCCGGTGCGGAGCCACCGCGTGTTCGTAGAAGCACCAGGAGCACGAGAGCGACCGTCACTGCGCCGAGCACCCGGAGCGGTGATTGCCGCCAGCACGCAAGCTCGCTCCGCAAGGCTTGTCCCAACGGCTCCCCTGTGCCCCGGACCGCGAGCCACGCCGACGCGAGCAGTCCGACGTTGAGCGCGTAGAGAACCGCGCAGAATGGACACATCACGCGTAGCTCGACGATCGACACGACGGCCAGCGCGATCGACACGATCGTCGCGAGGACGGCGGCCATCCACAACGAGACAGCAGGAGATCGCGGCAGCGTGGAGGGCGGTCGCCGAAGGCCCGCCGCGCCGAGCAGCACGACGATGCCGTAGAACCAGGCGCCAATCAGCGACACCGGCGTTCCGAGGAATGAAGCGTAATCGCTGACGACCACCCGGTCGCAGTCGATCGTCTCGCTGATCGCGCAGACGCTCTCGAATGCAGGATCCTCCTGAAGTCGCTCGTGGACGTACGTCAGGTAGCCGCTCACCGCGATGCCCACGGCGGCGAGGGCGATCGCCGTCCACGCGAGCGCACGCCGCATGGGTCGCGGCGCGCTCGGCTTCGGGAGGTGTCCGTCTCCGCGTGTCCTGGTGCGCCTCACGTACGGTTCATCCGTGCCGCCCTTGTGAACGACATTCTACTATCGCGTATCGTAGAACGACCGGCCGTCGATGCACAACAAGAGACCGCTCGCCAACTACGAGCACGGGTAGTATATGCTCGCGCGCATGTCTTCAGGGCGCTTACGAATGACCAAGAGTGGGGTCGCGATGCGTCTCCACGAACTCGAGCACGAGATCATGGACGTCGTGTGGTCCCACCGCTGGACCGAGTTCAGTGTTGGCGACGTTCTGAGTGTGCTGCAGCGACGACGCGAGATTGCGTACACGACAGTGATGACCACCGTCGCGCGGCTGCACGACAAAGGCATCCTGGAGCGACGACGCGATGGCAAGCGGTACCTCTACTCACCCCGCTACGGTCGGACCGAGCTGCTGGAGGAGACTGCACGCGCCGTTCTGAAGGGTCTCGGCCGTGAGGCGGGACGCGAAGCGCTCGCCCTTCTCGTGGACACGGCATCGCGTGCCGACGCTGCAGGTCTGGACGAGCTCGAGGGCGTGATCGAGCGACGGCGACGAGAGCTTCGCCGATGAGCGAGGCGATCTTCCCACTGCTGGGCTCGCTGGTCGTGTTCGGCCTGGTGCTACCGGCTTCCGCGGTGATCGTGAAGCTGGTCTTCGTGGCGCTACGACGCGTGGAGACCGCGGGCGGCCTCCACGCGAGCAGCGGCCTTCGCTATGTGTTGCTCGTTGCGTCGAGCGCGGTCCCGCTCGCCTGGTTCCTGTCGGCGAGCCTGCAACAGCTCGGCACCGGAGCAGCGGCTGAGGTCTGCGACGCCCTTCACACCCCGGGAGCATTCTGCCCCGAGTCGCTGCTGTTCGCGGTCGCCCTTTCGCTGCTCATCGCGCTTCGTGGCGTGCCGCGGCTGGCGAGCACGAGGCGCTCTGGAGGCGATGACCGGACCGATCTCGCGCGCGAGGCGCGACGCCGGATCGATCGAGCGATTGTGTCTGCATCGATGCTCGGTCCCCTCGCTGGCCGGATCATCGTGCGCGAGGACGCAGCGGAGCCAATGGCAACCCTCGGGATCGTTCTGCCTCGCGTGATCGTTCGTCCGAGCCTCGTTGCGCGCCTCGATGACGAAGAGCTCACCGCAGCATTGCTTCACGAAGGGGAGCATGTGCGCGGCTACGATCCTGTCCGCTACTTGGTGGCCTGGTGGGCGCTCGCGGTGAACCCCGTTGGGCACTGGGTCCTCGGCGACGAGCTGTCGCGATGGATCCTGCTCCGAGAGACGCACTGCGATCGCGAAGCGGTTCTTCACGGTGGCTCGCCGCCTGCGCTGGCACAGGCGCTCGTACGCGCCGCCCGCGCGAGCATGCGACCCGTGGCTGGGCTGTGCACTGGGATGCCGACTGCGCTCGAGCTTCGCGTTGGACTGCTCCTCGCGTATGCCGAGCGCGCGCCCGAGCGATGTTGTCGCTCCCCTGCCCTGCGTCTGGCGATGCTCGCCGTGGGTGCGGCTCTCCTGCTGCCCCACGGCACGGGGACGCGGGTGCTCGACATCCTCCACTGGGCGACCGAGCGGGCCTTCCCCTGGAGGTGAGAGCCATGACGCCCCGCCCCGATTCATCCGCGCCTGCAACTACTGCCGCCGCTAGTAGACGCGTCGAGCGCGCGGTGGCTCGTCTAGCGTGTGCGATGGCCATCTTCGTGATGGGTGGCTGCGGCGGTTCTGCGTATCCATCGGTAGGCGTGCGCGAGCCTCGGGCTCCCCATCTGCGCGCCGGAATCCATCCCTGGGCACGGCCACGACCGACACGTACTACGCGCCCGGCGACGGTGGATCCCGCCGTCGTCACGCGCGTGTCGCTCGACGACATTCTCACCTACGCCGACAGCCGCGCGCCGGCTCTGTACGTCGCGCGTGCGACGCGTGCTCGCGTAGGCGCGGCGCGCACGGCGGCACGTCCCGCGCTGCCGGACAATCCCGTGGTCGAGCTTTCGGGTGGGCCGCGCATCGCCTCGGGTAGCACGGGCGTCGACCTCGAGATCGGCGCAACGCAGGCCATCGAGGTCTCGGGGGAGCGCGGCCGCAGACTTGCCGCAGCCGAGCGGCTCGCCGAGCTCACGGAAGCCGAGATCGAGCTCGCGCGTTGGGCTGTGCATTGCGACGTACATGCCGCGTTTCACCGAGCGATCGTGCTGCGCGAGCGCGCGACGCTGGCGGTTCGCGTGCTTGCTTTTCAGGAGGAGGTCGGGAGCGTCGTCGCGCGCCGGATCGCCGCGGGCGACGCGGCGCCGCTCGCAGCTCGGATCGCACAGCTGGAGGTTGCACAAGCGAGGCAGTCTTCGGTAGCTGCGACGCAGGCGTACGTGGCAGCCCGCCTCGATCTGGCGCAGCTCGCGGGGTGGCCCATCACGCGTCCACCCGAGCCCATCGGGCAGCTCGACCCTCCGCGCGCGCCGCCTCCGCTCGATGATCTCCTCCGCGTCGCGGCGCAGCGGCAGCCCGCGATCCGGCTGCGTCGCACAGCCATCCGTGAAGCGCGTTCGCGCGTTGCCGTAGCCGACCGCGAGGCATCCGTGCGCCCCGCTCTCGGCGTCCGGTATCAGGTCGAGGGTCTGGGTGCAGCGGAAGGTACGCAACACGTGGTCCTCGGGGTGCTCGAGCTGCCCATCCCTGCTTTTCGCCGCAATCAGGGCGAGCGAGCTCGCGCTCGGGCCGACGTGGTCGTCGCGGAGGCCGAGCACCGCGCAGCGATGGCAACAGTCCGTGCGAGCGTCGCGCGGGCGCGCGCGGCGGTGGTCGCTGCAGCGGAACGGGTTCGCAGCTACGGCATCGACGTCCTCCCTCGTGTGGAAGACACGATCGCGCAGCTCGGTCGCTCGTTCGAGCTCGGCGAGATCGATCTGCTCGACGTGCTCGTGGCGCGCGAGCGTTTCCTCCGAATTCAGAGCGACGTGTTGGACGCGCAGCTCGATTACTTCGTCGCGCTCGCAGAGCTCGAGCGCGCGGCTGGCGTCGAGATCTGGCCCGACGATCACCTCCATCAGGAGCCTGCGCGATGAACGGTTTCCATACGTTGGTGAGCATGTGCTGTGTCGCGCTCGCAGCGTGCAGCGGAGGCGAGGCGACTGAGGAGCCTGGCTCGGGTCACGGCGCCGAATCTCGCGACGAGCACGAAGGCGAAGGGCACGACGAGCACGAAGGCGGAGGCCACGACGAGCACGAAGGCGAAGGCGCACGCGACGGTAACGAGCAAGGCGATGGCGAAGAACACCAGGAGGTGCGTCTGACCGCCGAGGCGATCGCACGCTCGGGGATCCGCGTCGGTCGCGCCGAACGGCGGGCGCTCGGTGGCGGTACCGCGATCCCTGCCGAAGTCCAGTTCGAAGCATCGAGCACCGCGCACGTCGGGCCGCTCGCGCCTGGCCGATTGAGCAAAGTCCTCGTCGGGCTCGGTGACCGTGTGCAGCGAAACCAGCTGCTCGCCGTGCTCTCGTCCAGTGACGTATCCGACGTGCGAGCGCGCATGGCACAGGTGCGCGTTCGACTCGCGGCCGCGGAGGCGGCGGTCACACGACAGGAGCAGCTGACGCGGGAGGGGCTCGGAGCGCAACGCGCGCTCGTCGAGGCGCAAGCGCGGGTTGACGAGATGCGTGCGGAGGCGGCGGGCCTACGGCGTCAGCTCGCCGTTTACGGGGGGCGCGGCGGCGGTTCGCAGCTCGTCGCGCCCATCGACGGCGTCATCGTTCAGATCCACGCGACGCTCGGCGAGATGGCGACCCCGGACGAGCCGGCGTTCGTCATCACCGATCCGACGCGGGTCTGGGTGCGCGGCAACGTGCCGGAGCTGGAGATCGCGCGTGTAGCGCTCGACGCCGTTGCCATCGTGCGCGTTCACGCGTATCCGGAGCTCGCTCTCGACGGACGCGTGTCGTACGTCGCGCCGGCGCTCGACGAGGAGACACGATCGCTCGTCATTCGCGTGACGCTCGACGCTGCGGACGCGCGACTTCGGAGTGGGCTCTTCGGAACCATCGAGCTGCTCGGCGCCGGACGAGACGCGCGCGTCGTCGCAGTTCCGACGGACGCGGTGGCGACGCTTCAAGGACAACAAGTCGTCTTCATTCCCGTCGCGAACGAGCCCAACACGTTCGCGCCTCTCGTGGTCGAGCTCGGCCGTCGCGCCGGCGGTTACGTCGAGGTGCGATCTGGCCTGGCAGAAGGCGCGGCCGTGGTGACGAGCGGCGGATTCACGCTCAAGAGTGCGCTCAGCACGAGCGAGCTGTCCGAAGGGCACGCCCACTGATGGCGCCGACATGAAGAAGCTCCTCGAGCTGTGCCTCCAGTGGCGCTTGCTGGTGCTGGCGTTCGTTGTTGCCGTGGTCGTTGCTGGTGTGCGCAGCGCGTTCCAGCTCCCGATCGATGCCGTGCCCGACATCACGAACGTGCAGGTCCAGGTGCTCACCTCGGTGCCGTCGCTCGGGCCCGTCGACGTGGAGCGCACGATCACGTTTCCCATCGAGTCCGCGATGAGCGGGCTGCCCGGCGTCGTCGAGCTTCGAAGCTTGTCGCGATTCGGTCTCTCCGCGATCACCGTCGTTTTCGAGGAGGGCACCGATCTGCTGCGCGCACGACAGCTCGTCGCCGAGCGGCTCAACCTCGCACGCGACGGGTTGCCCGACATCGCCAGCCCCGAGCTCGGCCCGATGAGCAGCGGGCTCGGGGAGATCCTCCAGTTCGAGCTGCGCAGCAACCGGCCGTGCGCCGCGGGCGCCGGCCACACCGATGCGTGCCACACGCCCATGGAGCTGCGGACCCTGCTCGACTGGTTCGTCGCCTACGAGCTGCGGGCCGTGCCCGGCGTCGTCGAGGTCAACTCTTTCGGCGGCGAGCTGAAGACCTACGAGGTCGAGGTCCTGCCCGAACGATTGCGCGCGTTCGACGTCTCCTTGAACACGCTCTACGAAGCGATCGAGCGCAACAACGGCACGGCCGGCGGCGGATACCTCGTGCGCTCCGGAGAGCAGCTTCTCGTTCGCGGCGAAGGTCGCATCCAGAGCCTCGACGAGATCGGTGACGTGCTTCTGCAGACGCGAGGCGATGGTGTGCCGGTACGCGTTCGCGACGTGGCGCGTGTGCACTTCGCGCCCGTGATCCGCCAGGGCGCAGTGACGCGCGACGGCCGTGGCGAGGTCGTCACGGGCATCGTGATGATGCTCGTCGGCGCCAACGGGCGAGAGGTCGTCGAGGACGTCAAAGCGAAGCTCGAGGTCATTCGTCCGTCGCTTCCGCCAGGCGTGCGCATCGAGGTCTTCTACGACCGCTCCGAGCTCGTCAATCGCACCATCTACACGGTCGCGAAGAACCTCGCCGAGGGAGCGCTCTTCGTCATCGCCGTGCTGTTCCTGTTGCTCGGCAGCCTGCGCGGTGGGCTCATCGTCGCGGCCGCGATCCCCTTCGCGATGCTCGTCGCCTTCACGGGCATGCACGCGCTCGGGCTGAGCGGCAACTTGATGAGCCTCGGCGCGATCGACTTCGGCATCGTCGTCGATGGCTCCATCATCGTGGTCGAGAACGCCGTCGTTCACCTGGCAGCTGCTGCTCGAGGCCGCAGTCGCCCCATGAGCTATGCGGAGGCATCCGCCGTCGTCTTGTCGTCCACGCTCGACGTGCGGCGGGCCGCGCTCTTCGGCGAAGCGATCATCGTCCTCGTCTACGTCCCGATCCTCACGCTCGCCGGCATCGAAGGAAAGATGTTCAAGCCGATGGCGATCACGGTGCTCTTCGCCCTCGGTGGAGCATTCGTCGCATCGCTGACCTTCGTGCCGGTGCTCGTCGCGACGTTCCTTCGCCAGCGCCCGGAGGAGAAGGAGCCGCTCATCGTACGCCTGCTTCACAAGGTCTACGGGCCGGTGTTGCGGCGAGTCATGAGGATCCCCTGGATCGTCATCGCCCTCTCGCTCTTGCTGCTGGGTGGCGCCGGCTTTCTCGCGTCGCGTATGGGCGCAGAGTTCATCCCACGGCTCGACGAAGGTGCGCTCGCCATCCAGATCCTCCGGCTACCTAGCGTGTCGCTCGAGGAGAGCATCGCGGGCTCGACCCGCGTCGAACGCGTGTTGCGCACGTTCCCCGAGGTGCTGACGGTCGTTTCGAAGACCGGCCGCGCGGAGATCGCGACCGACCCGATGGGCGTCGAGCTGTCGGATGTGATCATCATGCTGCGACCGCCCGATCAGTGGACGACGGCGCGCACGCGCGAGGCGCTCATCGAGAAGATCTCGGAACGGCTCGAAGCGTCGTTTCCCGGAATGGGCTTCTCGTTCTCGCAGCCGATCGAGCTGCGCATGGCAGAGCTCATCAGTGGAACGCGCTCGGACGTGGCGATCACCATCTCGGGTGACGATCTCGCCGCGCTCGAGCGAGCGAGCCTCGACATCCAGCAGGCGGTGCGATCGGTACCGGGCGCGACCGACGTGCGAGGCGAGCAGCTCGCGGGGCTACCCACGCTCGAGGTCGTGATCGACCGCGGCGCAGCGTCTCGTTACGGCGTGAACGTGCGTGACGCGCTCGACGCCATCGAAGCTGTCGGCGGGCGCGAGGTCGGCGAGGTGTACGAAGGCGAGCGACGATTCCGACTGCAAGTGCGTCTGCCGGCCGCGCTGCGCGACGACGTCGAGCAACTCCGGAGCCTGCCAGTCAGCGGTGAGGAGGGCCCGCTCGTTCCGCTCGGACAGATTGCGACGCTCTCGATCGTCGACTCGCCCGCGAGCGTGAATCGCGCGGCCGTGCGTCGAAGGACCAACGTCGAGGTCAACGTGCGCGGACGCGATCTGGCGAGCTTCGTCGCCGAGGCACGCGAGCGCGTGAGCCGTGTACGCATGCCTCCCGGCTACGTCGTCGAATGGGGCGGGCAGTTCGAGAACCTCACGGCCGCCTCGGAGCGGCTCGCAGTGGCGGTGCCCTTCGCGCTCGGGCTGATCTTCATCCTGCTCTACATGGCATTCGGGGAGGTCGGGCCATCGGTTCTCATCTTCCTCAATGTGCCCTTCGCAGCGGTCGGCGGGATCGTGCTGCTGCGCATCCGCGACATGCCGTTCTCGATCAGCGCCGGCGTCGGCTTCATCGCCTTGTTCGGCATCGCGGTGCTCAACGGCGTCGTTCTGCTGACCACGATCAAGAAGCTGAGAGCCGAGGGACAAACGCCGTTCGAAGCGGCGCTGCACGGAGCCGAAGCGCGGCTGCGCGCCGTGATGATGACCGCGATGGTGGCCGCGCTCGGGTTCATCCCGATGGCCATCTCGACGAGCGCCGGAGGCGAAGTGCAGCGTCCGCTCGCCACGGTCGTCATCGGCGGCCTCGTGAGCGCGACGTTGTTGACTCTATTCGTGCTGCCGACCGTGTACGCGCTCGTCTATCGACGCAGTTCCCCCGCCGCGCCCGGTGCTCCACCGTCCGACGCGGCCGAGGCCGCTGCTCCCGAGAGCATCCCTTCGCACAACCCGGAACGGACGGGATGACCATGAAGATATGCATGGGTCTCTTGCTTGCGCTCGGCCTCGCTAGCGCCGCTTGCAGCGATCCTCAGGACGACGACGAAGCGCCCGAAGGAGTCATCTACGGCGAGGGAGTCTCCGACGAGGCCTGGGTGGCCATCGACGAAGCTCCACTCGTGACCGACGATGCGAGCGCGCCGCGGCTCGTGAGACCGACGGCTTTGCCACGCAGCGGTCCGCCGCCGACATTCGAGTGGGAGGCTGGCGCCATCGCTCGCGTCCACGTTCCACGACATTCACATCCCGCACGCACGCGAGGACTGCTGGCCGCGCTCTTCGGCGTGCCGGTCGCACGGGCCCATCTGCCCCCCGTCACCGGGGCCGTGTTCCGCTTGGTGCTGAATCTCGGCACGGGCGAGCCCGTTCGAGTGCTGACGAAGGCCACGATCTGGACGCCAGACGCGACATCTTGGTCGCGCATCGCGGCGGCTCCGGGCCCGATCGGCGTGGAGCTGGTGGGGACCTACCTCGACTCGAATCGCGTGACCGAAGGCCCGTTCGTCAGCTCGCAGCCCGCCTCACTGACGTTCGAGGAGTGATGAGTCGCTCGCTGAAGTTGCTTGGCGCGTTCACCGTGCTCGTCACTGCGTGCACCGAAGATGTGCCGTCGTCCTCCGCTTGGCCCGACGGGACGGGGCCCATCCGCGGGCAAGCGCCACTCGGCTACATCTCGAACAACGGAGACGACACGGTGTCGGTCGTCGAGCTCACGACGATGACGGAGCTCGCACGCGTGCCGGTCGGTCTCGTCCCGGTTCACCTCGAGGGTCCTCACCACCTCACGATCGACGCTGCAAACGGCTGGCTCTATGTGGGTCTGTCGAACGTGGTGACGAACGCGGGCTCGGGGCCCCACGGAAGTCACGGCACCGGCACCGTTCCCGGACACGTGCAGCGGTTCGCGCTGTCCGACCTTTCTCCCGCCGGATCCGTCCGAGTCGATCCCAGCCTCGGCGACGTCCTGCTCTCGTCCGATGGGCGGCTCATCGTCTCGACGCACTTCGAGCTCAAGAAGGCGCTCGACGCAGTGGCCAACGACCTTCCAGTCGAAGATGGCTGGTCGAGCATCGTCGTCTCCGACGCCGGCAGCATGTCGCGGCGCGCCGTCGTTCCCGTTTGCACCGCGCCTCACGGTGCGGTCCTGGCCGCCGCCGACTCCACCGCCCTCGTCGCGTGTTACGGGGACGACCGCATCGCGTACTTGGATCTGACGACGGATCCTCCCGAGGTCGTCGCACGCGTGACGGTCGGCGGCGAAGCGCGCGATCGCCCACCGTCTCGTTACGGGCCCTACTCGATCGTGCTCAGCCCGGACGGGCGACGCGCGTTCATCGGCAACCTCGATTCGTTGGACGTCCGCGTGCTCGACGTCGATGCGCGCGCGATGGTGGAGAGCTTCCGCACGATGGTCGGAGGCGCTGCGTACTTCGGCGCGTTCTCCACCGACGGTCGGCTCTTCTACGTGCCTACGCAGGGTATGGACGGCATCGCCGTGCTCGACGCCGAGACGGGCGCGGTCGAGCAGATGCGCACGTTCACGGAGGCCGAGTGCGATGCCCCGCACGAGGTCGTCGTCTCGAACGCGCTCGATCGGCTGTTCGTGGTGTGCGAGGGCGACCATCGCGGACCCGGGCGCCTGGTGTCGCTCGATCCCGAGTCACTCGAGATCGAGGGGCGGGTCGATCTGGGGATCTACCCCGACGCGCTCCGCGTGGTGGAAGAGGCCACGTGGTGAGCTTCTCGAAATGCGCGTCGCTCGTCGCGACGTGCATCGCGGCGGCGCTGACTTCGGCTTGCGTCGAGCGCACCGCCGTCGAGCGTGGTGAGTCGCTCTTCCGCACGCCCGAGCTTTCTCCGTCACCCACGAACACGATCTCCTGTCGGACGTGCCACGCCCCGGCAGCCTTGGAGGCCGGCGAGATCTTGTCGGGCGGATCGTTGGCGAACGTTGTCGGTCGACCGACATTCTGGGGCGGGCGAGTCCGCGATCTGCGCGAAGCGGTGAACGACTGCCTTCGGTTCTTCATGCGGCATCCGTCGGCCGAAGGCCTGTCGATGGACGACGAGCACGGTCTCGACCTGCTCGCGTATCTCGAGTCACTCGGCACGGGGCCCTCGGACGCGGTTCCGTTCACCGTTCCGCTCGACGTCGTCGACATCGCTCCGGGCGACGCGGTACGCGGGCGAGCGCTCTACGACGCCGCATGTCTCGTATGCCACGGCGCGCCCGGCACCGGTGACCAGCGCCTGGTGCAGCAGGCCGCCGTCATCCCGGACGAGACGATCGCCGAGCATGGTCCCGAGCTCGGACGTGCCTTCACGATCAGCAAGGTGCGACATGCCCAGTTCTTCGGCATCGGCGGCGACATGCCGCCCTTCTCGCTCGAGGTGCTTCCCGATGATCAGCTCGCGGACATCCTGGCCTATCTGGGCTACTGAGCTCGCGGCCCTCGTGACGGGCGTCGCAGCTTTCTGGCTCGCGGCTCCACACCCGGTCGCGGCGCACGGTGGTCCGCCGCTGACGCGCCGTCTGGCGTTTCACCCCTCGGATCCCGACACGCTCTACGCGCAGGCGACCTTCGGCCTCGTCTTCTCGCGTGACCACGGCATGACCTGGTCGCTCGCATGCGAAGAGTCCATCGGTTGGCAGACCACCGAGAACCCGCACATCGTCGCCGCCCACGACGGGGCGATCGTGTTCGGACTGTTCAGGGGGCTCTATCGATCATCGACGTTCTGCGATGCCGAGCTGCCGGAGCCGTCCCTCGAGAGAGTCCCGATCATCAGCCTCGATCGCGACCCGACGAGCCCGATGCAGCTCTATGCCGCGACGTCGCTTGGCAGCTTCGAGAACGTCGTCTACGCCTCCGGCGACGATGGGCTGACGTGGGAGCCGACCGCCGATCGATTCGAGGTCGGCGAGCTCCCCGAAGAGATCCGTGTCGCCCCGTCGGCTCCGCGCACGCTCTACGTGTCCGGCGTGCGGCTCGAGCCGCGCATGGGCTTCGTCGCGCGCTCCGACGACGCCGGAGGCAGCTGGACGACCTTCGACATCGAGCTCCGGGGGGCGATCACCGTGCTGCTCGGCGCCGTGGATCCGAACGATGCGCGGCGTGTGCTGGCGTACCGCCGCTACACCGACGAGGCCGATGCGCTGATGCTGTCCGAGAACGGCGGTGAGACGTGGGACGACGTCGCATCGGTCAGCGGCGACCTGAGCGCCGTCGCGTTCGCTCCGGATGGCTCGCGCGTCTGGTACGGAGGAGAGGACAAGGGCCTGCACGTCTCGAGTGATGGAGGGCGCACGTTCGAGCCTCAGTTTCTCGATCTGACCATCCGATGCCTCGCTGCGCGCGAGGGCGAGCTCTGGGCGTGTGCCGACAACTTCGCCGATGGCTTCGCCGTGGGCGTCTCGCTCGACGGCGGCAACAGCTTCGAGCCCAGGTTCCGTTACCGGGAGATCCTCGGGCAGATCGAATGTGCAGAGGGCACGCGATCGGCGGAGGTGTGCCCCATCGCGTGGAGAGCGATCGCGGACCTCTTCGGCATCGACGCAGGTGCTCCCCGTGCAGGTGACGCAGGGACCCGAACGGAGTCACGTGAAGAGGCCGGCCCGCTGCCGCTCGACGCTGGCGGCGACCTCGGCCGCATTTCGAACCCCGACGACGACGAGGGCGGATGCGGATGTCGTGTCGGCGGCGACCGTGCCGACAAGCGGGGGCGACTGGCCGCCGTCTGTGTTGCCCTGGCGTCAGGCCTTTGGGTGCGGCGCCGCAAACGCCTCGGCAAGCGGGGGAGCGAACAATGACGACGAGACGCGGTGACCCACCACGGGGGCAGGAAGCCCACGACCACGACGAGCACAAGAAGCACGACCACGACGAGCACGAGAAGCACGACCACGACGAGCACGAGAAGCACGACCACGGCGCGCACGAAGGCCACGACCACGGCGCGCACGAAGGCCACGACCACGGGCCGAAACGCGAGCTCGTCGCCATGCATCGCGCCGCCGAGACCGGAGGCACGGCGTGTCAGCTCGATCTCGAGCTTCTGCTCGGCGAGGGCGACCCGAAACATCGTCTCGAGAAGCTGCGCGAGCTGCTTCAGGCTCATGCCGGCATCTCCGACGTCCACATGCGCGAGGACACCGAGCGCCCGGAGGTATGCCTGCACTACGACCCGAGCCTCATCTCTCTGGAGCGCCTCGTAGCGGTCGTCCGAAGCGCAGGCACCGATGTCGATGCGCGCTACGCGCAGAAGACGTTTCGCGTCGAAGGCATGGACTGCGCGCAGTGTGGGCCGGTCCTCGAGCACGCTCTCTCCCGCGAGAAAGGCGTCTTGTCGGCGCGCGTCGCTTTCGGGGCGGAGCGCGTGGTCGTCGATCTCGACACTAGGGTCGTGAAGGAGTCACGGCTGTTCGAACGCGCGCGCGCGCTGGGCTTCGTGATCGAGCCCGTCGAAGCCGGGCGCGGCTGCGGGCACGACCACGGAGGCGGCGGCTTGGCGCTGCCGCTCGCCATCGCGTCGGGCGTGCTTCTAGGCGCGGGGTACCTGCTCGGATGGCTTGCCGTCGTGCCGCCGATCATCGTCACGGTCCTCTACGCGGCCGCGGCGGTGCTGGCTGCGTTGTACCCCGTGCGTGGCGCGTTCAACGCGCTCCGCGAACGTCAGCTCGGCATCGAGACGCTCATGGTCGTCGCGGCAGTCGCGGCTGCTGGGCTTGGAGCGTTCTTCGAAGCAGCCCTCCTCCTGTTCCTCTTCGGCCTCGGGCACGCGCTCGAGCAACGCGCGCTCGAGCGGGCACGCGGCGCGATCGAGGCGCTCGGCAAGCTCCGTCCCGAAGTGGCGCGCGTCCGCCGCGGCGCCGATGTCGTCGAGGTCCCCGTCGCTAGCGTGAAGAAGGGCGATCGCATCGTCGTTCGTCCGGGCGATCGCGTGCCGCTCGACGGCAGGATCGTCGAGGGTCAGTCGTCGCTCGACCAAGCGGCGATCACAGGCGAATCGGTGCCCGTCGCCAAGGGTCCCGGTGACGAGGTCTTCGCAGGCACCGTCAACGCAGAGGCGGCGCTCGAGATCCACGTGACGAAGGCGTCCAGCGAGTCGGCGCTCGCCCGCATCATCGACATGGTGTCCAACGCCGAGGCTCAGAAGAGTCCGACGCAACGCTTCACCCAGATGCTGGAGAAGCGATTCGTCCCGGTCGTGTTGCTCGGCGCGCCGGTGCTCGGGCTCGTTCGCATCTTCGCGCAGGGCGCCAGCGTGCGAGACGGCTTGTTGTCGTCGATGTCGCTGCTCGTCGCCTCATCGCCTTGCGCGCTCGCCATCGCAACGCCTGCGGCGGTGCTCTCGGCGGTCGCTCGCGCAGCGCGCAGCGGCGTGCTCTTCAAGGGCGGCGCCCACCTTGAGACGCTCGGCAAAGTGAACGCCATCGCGTTCGACAAGACCGGCACGCTGACGGAAGGCAAGCCGAAGCTCGTGACCGTGACGGCGCTCGCAGGCGCCGACGAACGCGTGATGCTCGCGACGGCCGCCGGCGCCGAGGCACTGTCGGCTCACCCACTCGCACAGGCGGTCGTCGAGGGTGCGCGGGATCGCGGCATCGAACCGCTCGAAGCCGACGGGCTGGAAGCTGTTCACGGCAAGGGGCTTCGCTCGAAGGTCCAGGGTGATCCCGTTGCGATTGGCAGCGCCGCGTTGTTCGCCGGGCCCCTTCCGGCGGAGGTGACGCGCGAGATCGATCGCCTCCAGCAGGCCGGCCAGACGACGATGATCGTCCAGCGCGCGGGTGAGTTCCTCGGCGTCATCGGCGTTGCCGACACGTTGCGCGACGACGCCAAGTCCGCTCTCGCGGAGCTTCGCGGTATGGGCGTCGCGCGGCTCGTCATGCTCTCGGGCGACAGCAAGCGCGTGGCCGACGCCGTCGCGAAGGACGTCGGCATCACCGAGGCACAGGCCCCGCTGATGCCCGAAGGCAAGGTCGACGCGCTCCGCGTGATGGCGCGCGAAGGTGGCGTCGCGATGATCGGCGACGGCGTGAACGACGCTCCCGCGCTCGCAACGGCCTCGGTCGGAGTCGCGATGGGTGGCGCAGGCTCCGACGTCGCCCTCGAGACGGCGGACGTGGTGCTCATGAGCGACGACTTGCGGCGCCTCCCGTTCGCGGTCGGTCTCGCGCGCACTGCGGCGGGTGTCATCCGCCAGAACCTCGTCATCGCCCTCGGTGTGAGCGGCGTGCTCATCGTCGCGACGATCTTCGGCTGGGTGCACATCTCCGGCGCCGTCGTCATGCACGAAGGCAGCACGCTCGTGGTCGTCGCGAACGGCCTCCGGCTACTGATGCATCGTCGCGGAGTCTGAGCGCTCGGGCGCGGCCCCATCGAGAACGCGGAGGTGGACCATGGAAGCGAGCGTAGCTGATCGAGCGACGGGGCGGCGCACTGGCTCCGAGCGAGCCAAGCGCGTCCTGCTGGAGATGGTGGCACTCGTCACGATCGGGAGCCTTGCTGGGCTCCTCTGGCGTTGCGCAAACCCCATCGAAACGACCGCGGCATCGACCGCCGTGGCGTGCACCGCCCCGGCGGAGCCGAGCCCGTCGCGTGTGACCATCTCGCCGATCGAAGCCACCGGTCTCGCCGCCGATCCCGGCGTCGTGTTCGTCGATGCCCGCACCCGCGTCGAGTTCGTCGCAGGGCACCTGGCCGGCGCGATCAACGTACCGCCCTCCGATCGCGAAGCGTTCGGTCACGCTCTCCCTGCCCTTCGAGCGGCACGGATCATCGTGAGTTACTGCGCGGCCGCAGCAGAGTGCTCGTGCGCCGACGACCTCGCCGGCCAGCTCACTGCGGCGGGTATGCGCGACGTTCGGATCCTGGAAGGCGGGATTCAAGCGTGGCTCGAAGCCGGATACGCAGCCGAAGCCGGTGGTTGCTCACTGTGACCGCGACCGAACCGAGATCTTGGAGAGCTGCCCAGACGATCGCGTAACGTCGCGCGCCCGCCCCGACCTGCGCGGCAGCGAGGTGATGAACGTGCCGGCGCTGGTGGTCCCCGCCAGCCCCGAGGTGCAGGCCGATCCCGCGCGGATGCGCGTCTGGCAGGCCAACGCAGACATGCAGCGCGCCGCGTGGACGACCGCCCAGGACGCGCGGACCGTCTACGAGGTGCGCGGTTGCGGCCAGCGACGCTACTTCTTGTGCGCGGT
Source organism: Deltaproteobacteria bacterium (assembly GCA_020854145.1). Classification (GTDB taxonomy): domain Bacteria; phylum Myxococcota_A; class Polyangia; order Polyangiales; family JADZFZ01; genus JADZFZ01. The sequence goes on from JADZFZ010000825.1 coordinate 15,634, forward strand.
CCACCACACCGCGCGCTGCCAGCCCGCGGATGGATCGCCGCCCGGGGAGGCCCCCGATGCATCGTGAGGCAGTGGTGTGTTGATGGTCGCGGAGCTTCGCGGGAATCGGGACGATCCCGCCGGAAACGTGATGCGAGGGGTGACCAGCGCGGGCGCCCGCCTATTCCGCCAGAGGAGCAGGCCCAGCAGCAGCACGACGAGCGCCGCACCCGATCGTCCACGGCCGACCGCCGCGCAGTCGCACCCGTCGTCGGGCGCCCTCGGATTCACGAACGCATCGGGCGCGCTCGCGTCGCGCGCTGCGTCCATCGCAGCCGGCCGAGCGTCGCCGCTGCCGCCGGCATCGGAGGCTCCTCCATCGATCGGTGGAGTCGGTCCCGAATCGAGCCCGAAGATGTCCACAATCGCACGCCACACCATCGGGCAGACCTCTGCCGAGCGCGTGTCGGCCTCGCACGCGACCTGACCCGCGAGCTCCTCGTACACGAAGCGCGGCTCGAAGCTGTCTCCACCGTCCGTGGACAGCCCGATTGCGAACCCGTCCGAATAGTTGTCCGCGCAGACCCAGAGCTCGCCTTCGCGCGCGACCAGGCATCGGATCGCGAGGTCGAGCATCTGTGGCGTGAACGTGCGCCCGCCGTCGTCGGAGACGTGAAGCCCCTTCTCGTAGCTGCCGTACCAGACCCGCGACCCATCCGGCGCGAACACCACTGCCGTGATGTCACCCGCCGGGCTCGCGACCTCGTCCCACGTCTCGCCGCCGTTCTCCGACAAGAGCAGCACATCGGCGACGTCGAACGCCGTTCGGAACGCGAGCAACCGCCGCGGGTCACGCGGATCCACGGCGCCGAGCGAGAAAGTGATCGCACCTTCGAGCGGCACCTCGTACGTCGTCCACGTCCCGCCGCCGTCGTCCGATCGCGCGACGAAGCCGAGCGCAGGGTCGAGCCGCGATCCCGAGACGTAGACCGTCATCGGATCCGAAGGCGCGACGAGCAGGTGTGACGGGACGTCGCCGATCTCGAACGTCTCGCCCGACGGCGCCCAGCTCGTGCCGTCGTCGTCGCTCACGTAGACGCCGTTCGCGCGCAGACCGTCGGCCGTGACCGCGAGCACACGACGCGCGTCGGTCGGATCGCGATCGAGCGCAGCGATCGGGACGTTCTCGAGGTCGTCGCGCGCGAGCGACGATCCGCAGAGCACGTCTATCGATCGATGGAGCCCTTTGAGCAGCCCGTACACGACCGCGCCGTCGGTGGTCGGCACGATGTACGGGTTCTCGGTGATCTGCCAGCCAATCGCCTCTTCGCAGACGAGCGTCCACGTCTCTCCGTGGTCGTGCGACAAGAGGAGCCCGAACGTCGCTTGCGCGTACACCGTGTCCTCGTCGGTCGGATGGAACGCGACGCGACGCAAGCTCGGCGGCCCCCCGTGCGCGTGCCCGACGCTCGCCGCAGACGCGACCGAGGCCGCAACCCAGAGAGCACCGAGCACGCGACGGAGACCCATCGCCCGAGCCTAGCGAAGCTGGCGAGCGCGTGCCGTCGCGCTTCGCCGCGGCTCGAACGACAGCGCGACATCGTCGCCGCCGGTCAAGATGAGCACCAGCCCTACGGCGGCTCCCACGATGCCCAGCGACACGCCGCCCACGAACATCCCCAGCCCAGCGCCGCTCGGGCTGCACTCGGGCTCACCACCGCAGGCGCCCACCGAGATGGCGAAACCGGTGACCGCGACGATGGCCCCGAGGATGGGGGATCCGATCGCTGTTACCAATCCCACGGTCCGGCGGCCTTCGTGGGACACGTACGTTCCGCGAAGCGTTCCGGGCCCTGGTATCCGTGTCGGCCCGGGCAACGCGACCGGCGGTGCTCCCTGCGACAAGGCGAGGTCGTAGGTACCCGGCGAAACCGTCAGCTCGCACGGCGCGGTGCATAGCCGCTCGTACTGGGCCAACATCGCCCAGCGGGAACCGTAACGAGCTGCGTAGCCGGCGAGCGTCGAGGTGACCCAGTGGAGCGACAGCCCAGGCTGCGCTGCGGCAAACCGCAGCGAAACGGGCCGGCGCGTGACGGGTCTCGGGCCGGGTCGACTCGCAGCGTCACGCACGAGCGATCCGGGTGATTCGTCGTTCTCGACCCGAGCGACCTCGTCCATGGGTATGCGACGCGTCTCGCCCGTGGCGAGCACGATCACGATGCGGTCGTCGGGCACGAGCTCGGCTACCGTGCCGCGCAGCACGGTGCCGTTGCGCAGCCGAACTGTCTGGGCCGAGCGCGATGGCAATGCCGTCGCGCTGGTGGTCGGGGCGCTCGGCGGCGCCGCGGTGGCGGAAGGATCTTGCGCGCGGGCGATTCCATACGGGAGCACGATGCTGGCCGCGAGCGCACACGCGCGAGCAGTTGAGCCGGCTCGGCCCAATCGCGAGTGAGTCATCTGAGTCTCCGTTAGTGCGGCAGATGCGGGGGCTGTCGGGCCGGCCGCGTTCGGCGCGTCAGCCGATCACGAATTCCTCGGGGACGGACGGAGCCCGCTGCGCGCGCGGAGGACGGAAGATGCGTGACTGCTGTCCACGAGCCGATGGCAGCACGACTGTGTGCTCAGCCGCGCACGCCATGCTCGTCGGCGCTGGAACCGTCGTTGCGGGCGGCTCCGCAGCCACGTGACACGAGCACGTGTGGAACGTCCCGATGCAACACGGTGGAGCCGTTCCGCGATGCTCCATCGGTGCCCGTGCCGCGACGGTCGTCGTCATCGTGCAGTCGCAACCGACACCCACACCAGGCACGACCGCAAGCAGCATCGCCACGGCGACGAGCCGCGGTCTGATGCGCGGCGCGCTCCGGCGGGAGCGTCCTATCGCGCCCCCCGTCGACGAGCTCGGTTCGGACATGGGGCGAATATACTATCGGCCGTCGTAGATGGTGCCGGGAACGTGTTGCTGTCGTAGATGGGACCCTGCCTGCACCGCCGTGGTCCGCGTGAGCGCCGGCGCGATCTCGGCCGTCGGCTCCGGCGCGACCTCCGTGTCGCGGTACACGATCGTACCCGCCGCGACGCGGCCGGAGTCGCGGTACCGAGCGCCAAACGTCAGGGTTCGTGAGCCATCATCGTTGTCGCTGAGGATCACCGACGCGTCGCTCGCGTCGGTGTCCGAGGATGACTCCTCGCCATAACGCGAGCCCGAGCTCGAGCGCACCGAGAGGTACAGGGTCCCGCGCGTGCTGTACTCCGTCGAGCTCGTGTGGCCATCGAAGACGAATCCCCCGGCGGAGTACGTACCGGCAGGCGCTTCGAAGAGGTCGAGGTTGCCGACCCTGAGCCGACTCATCACCCACGACCCGTCGGCATACGAATCGAGGCGGACGGATGCGGCCGCAGATGTCTGGCAAGAGCCCGGTGGGCTAGCGGGTGAGTACGTGGCGTCCGACGCAGAGGCGACGAAGTCCACGCCTCGCACGCGCAGGGTGCTTGCCTCGACGAGCAGCTCTCGGGCGGGGTCGTGCCCGTTGCCGGCGGGGTGGTCGCCCGACATCTCCAGCGCGTTCTGACAACCCACGATTGCGCACCCCCCGAGCACGAGGGCGACCAGTGCGGGGCGTTCGATCATCGCGGCACCCATCTTCTCGACTCTCGGACAGCGCGAGTCGGCTGGCTTGGAACACGTGCTTCGAGCCGCCCATTCCTCGCCCAGCGTCTTTCGTTTCGCTGCGGATGGGTCAGTGACCGTCTTCGCTCTCCTCGTGCGTGTCGTGCTCTTCCTCGTAGCCCGACGTACGACGGAACTTGGGCGTTCCGACCAACAGTCGGTCCTCGTCGTCGTCCATGACGAGATAGAACTCGCGCCCCGCTGGAAGGGGGACGCCTAGGATCGTCACGTTCTGACGCGTCTCGAACAACGGACCGAACGGGCACGTCGACCAGCGAGACACGACGGCGATGGCGCCCTGGCTCACGAGCTGGGCGCAGTCGTAGAGATACCGCTCCTCGCGCGGAGTGGTCCGCCAGCGCTTCTCTCGCCAGAAGACCTTCATCTCCATCTCGCCGAACTCCGTGCCCTGCAGATCGGCAGCGGCCTTCGGCTCGGCGAGGAACCAGCGGTTCTCGTGCGAGACGTCGCGACCTGCGGCGAGCACGCCGAGGCCTGCGAGCAGCTCGGGCATCGCGATCATCTGACCCGCGATGAAGTGCTCCGAGAGCGCGTCCCACAAGCGATGCTCTGCCTCTTCGTGGGTCTTCAACGGTACGTTGCCGCCCGAGACCAGCGCGAGCTGTTGGCTGCTGAACTGGTACTTCGCTTGTGCGCGCGCCCAGAGCTGCGCCAGGTCGCTGAGCGCCGCCTTGACCTTGTCGTCGGGAACGACGCCGCACGACTTCACGGTCTCGAGAAACTGACCGAGCCGAGCCTGCCCGATCGCATCGAGCGAGTGCGTCGCGCTGTAGACGCCTCGCAGATACACGAGCGGGCACTTGCCCTCGGCTTCCGCACGAGGACCGAGCGGGACCGGCAGCGAGACGTCCGGTACGTAGCGTGGGTTGGCGAGCGCCTCCCATGCACGCGCGACGAACTGGGGGACTTGCTCGTAGAGCGACTTGGCCTGATCGAAGGTCACCTGCGGCAAGTACCCGGCCGTCGTCGGATCGTCGCGCGCGTCCGCCTCGAGCAGCACGGTGCCGATCGTCGCCATGTCACGCGCGATGGTCGCGAGCACGAGCGCGTAGTGATGATGCCGCGGTCGCGCCCACGAGCCGACTCCAGGCGGGAGCGGCGCTCCGAGAATCTTGGTCTGGATCGCGCTCTCGAGATCGTTCAGGTACGGCAGCGCACGGCGATACGCATCGAGCTCCGCCTGGGGTCTCTGACGCGGAGCTGCGCTGCCGAAGAGGCCTCTCAGCAAACCTTCGAGCATCGATTCGTCCTCACGATTTCAGGATGTCGTCCAGGGTCGAGAGCACGTGACACGGGTCGTGCGCCGTCGTCGCGCCCGGCTGTGATCCGGGTGCAGTCGCGCTCCCGGTCCACCCCGTCGGATCGGGGTGACAGAACGGCGCGTGACAATGCCAGCATGCGACCATATCGAGCGGCGAGCGCGCAGCGCACCGCGCGCATGCGCGCGTCAGGTCGTGCTTGCAGCTCACGCACTCGGTTCGCCGCGACGCGTTGACGTGCGCGCAACCGGGGCACGCTGCACCGCGGCTCACTCCCGGGTACGCCAGCTTGCAGAACGGGCACGCTGCCAGCCCGAGGATCATCGCGGCGCCGCACTGCCCGCAGAGTCTGACGTTCCCCGCCATGCGCACGCGAGCATAGCGGACGCTCTCGCAGCGCGGTACACGTCAGTCGCTGCTCACGAGAACGGAGACCGCGATGTCAGCCGAGGACGCCTTCTACACCCATCTGGAGCACGATTGGTCGCAGCACGAGACCGAGCGTTGCCGAGCTGCGATCGCGCACGTCGCCGACCTCGAAAGCGCGGTCGCCGAATCGGCCGTCGCATCTGGGCAAGCCAACGCCATCGCGGCCGCCGCGCGCGGGCTCGTAGTGTTGACCTCGTCGTTGCTCGGCGCGTGCTCGCCGGAGGACGACCTTCCGGCCGTCACGTACCTCCAGGTCAAGGCGCTCCTCGCGCAGCTCCCACCGTTGGTCGACGCCGGGTGGCAGGCGCTCGGCAATCCACGCTTCCGCGTTCGCGGGACGCTGCCGCTGCCGCTCGCGCCGCGCATGTCGGCGCACGGTCGCCGCGCGCTCGCCTTCCATCGAGGCTTGGAGAGCGCTACACGCGCGTTGCTCGCGCATCCGCACGCGGCAGCGCCCGGTTCCGATGCGCTCGAGCGCGAGCACGCCGCCTTGCACGCGCGCGCCGGCGAGCGGTTGGCGCAGGCCGTCGCAAGCGCGAATGCCGGCGACATCGAGCCAGCGCTCTTCGGCGCGGCGGCGGATGCTTTTGCGCTCGTGCAGCTCCGTGCTCTCGGTCAGCCGGTCGATCCGACGACGCTCGGATTGGCCGACGCGCCCGGACGCGCAGTGAGCCAAGCGGATCGATGGTCGCTCTCGCACGAGAAGGCCGTCGCGATGCTTCGCGACACTCCCCACGGAGAACAGGAGATCCGGAGCTTCTGGGAACGCAAGGGCTGGCGGCTAACCGGCCGTGAGGAGCGTTACCTGACGCAATGTCGCGAGCTCGAAGCGCACGGCGCGATCCGCGCGTTCGGGCGTTGGGCGGCACCACCCTACGATCCCGTCTTCCACACGATCGAGCCCATCCGGATCCTCGACGTCGCCGTCGAGCCCGAGCACGAGGTGCGCCTCGAGATGGACGAAGACCGCGACGAGCTGCTCATCGGCGCGCCTCACCTCAAGGGCTGCCGACCGCTCGACCTCTCCGACACCGAGCGCTGACGCTACAGCCGCGACCGCGGCGGAGCGTCGGCGCTGCGCTCGCGACCTGCGACCGTGTCGCTCGCGAAGGGCATCGACGCCACGCGGCAGGCGATTAGGGGTCCTGGGCGCAGCGGCGCGAAAACCTGCGGTAGCGCTCGAGGCGTTCACGGAGCCGTCTCGGACTTGGGGTAGCAGCGGCATCCGTGCGAAAAATTACTCCAAGGGCTGGCTTGGTCTCGTCCAGAGCCCGCTTAGCGTAAATTCCGGCGCCATGGCCGCTCGACGAGGGCTCGTCGCGCTCGGCAGCCGTCCGACAAACGGTCGTTTCTGAGACGGTGCGCGCCGACGCGCCGACGGCAGCCATCGCGGGCCGATTCATGCTCCACAACCCGTCCCAGAATCAACGTCCATGTACTGGTTGAGCGCGTCGAGTTCTGGGACAGTCGCGCGATGGGAATGCTCGTCGGCTATGCGCGCGTCTCAACCGCCGAACAGAGCCTCCACCTGCAGCGAGACGCGCTGAAGAAGGCCGGCTGCAAGCGGATCTTCACCGACGTCGCGAGCGGCACGAAGACCGAACGTCCGGGCCTCGGCAAGGCGCTCGACTACGTGCGCGGCGGCGACACGCTCGTCGTCTGGAAGCTCGATCGGCTCGGCCGCTCGCTAACCCACCTCATCGACAGCGTGCACGCCCTGCAAGCACGGAAGGTCGGCTTCCGCAGCCTGCAGGAGAGCCTCGATACGAGGACCAGCGGAGGGAAGCTCGTCTTCCACGTCTTCGGCGCCCTCGCTGAGTTCGAGCGCGACATCATCCGCGAGCGCACCAGCGCCGGGCTTGCGGCCGCGCGCGCCCGGGGGCGCAGAGGCGGTCGGCCGCGGGTGCTCGACGAAAAGAAGACCGCGCTCGCGCGAACGCTTCACAAGGAGGGCACGCCAACCGCGGTGATCTGCGCGACGCTGGGCATCTCGCGCTCGTCGCTCTATCGCTACCTCGCGGCGCCGCCGCCGCCGGCCGCGCCCGCGAAGGCAAATCGGAGCAAAGCGGCATCACGTCGGACCCCGGCGACCGGCGCCCGTACAGAAACCTACGGTAAGACCCCTCCCGTGGGCCGGTCCCGGCGCCCCTTACCGTAGGTTTCTGCACGGATGCTGCTCGGACCCCGAGTCGAAGAACTATCACGTCGTTCCGCATCCCGAGGGTTGGGCCGTGCGCGGAGAGCACGTCGAGCGTGCCGCTGCGGTCGTCCCGACGCAGCGGGAGGCGATCGACATCGGCCGCGAGATCACGCGACGCCAAGGGACCGAGCTGTTCATCCACGGGGAGAACGGTCAGATCCGAGAGCGCGACAGCCACGGGCGCGACCCGGCACAGCGTCGTGGATGAGTACGAGTTCACGGCGATCGGGATCGAGATGGCGTTCGACAGGGCGAGCGGCCGCTGCGAGTGCTGCGGCAAGAAGCTCGGGTGGTTGAACAGCCGTGCCACGGGCGGCTGGGGGCAGTGGGAGGCCCATCACGGGAGCCGCTCGACTCCGGTCATCCTATGTACGAGCGAGCCGGAGAGTTGCCACCTGAACTGCGGGCACGACGGGAACCAGGGATCACGCCTCGCTGCCACAGAGGTGGCGGATGGGCACGGTGAAAACCCAGCTAACCCGCGGCGTCCGTTCGAGGCACCCTCGCGTCGAGCGCAGGCACGAGCCCCAGGTGCGCGAGCGCGGTCACGAGCGCGCCCTCCGGGTCGAACGTCTTGCCGAGCGTGGCGAGACCGGCGAGCACCAGCTCGAGCGCGCCGTTCGCCTGCTCGACCTCGGCGGGCGTCGGGTGATCTGCAACGTCGGGCTCGCGCTTCTCGACAGGGATCCATCGGTCGGACCACGAGATAAGCTCGACGAGTAGATCCACGCGGACTTCCGCGGCCCGTCGCGCGACGGCTGGGCCCGTCTCGACTTGGATTCTCTGCGCGGCGAGCATCGCGGCGATCAGGCCGCGAAGCGCGAAGGCTCGATCGTGTCCGTTCATCGTCGTCGTCATGGTGCTCTCTCCTTGGTGGTGCCTGACCGGCCCCGGTGGTGGCAGCCTCAGAACGGGACGCCTTCGAGCGCGGCGGCCAGCTCGGCGGGGCCGCGCTTGTAGCGGCGGGGGTGCTTCATGGCGCGACGGTGCTCGCGCTCTTCGCGCTCGAGGCGGCGGAGCTCGTCGGCCGCTTGCTTCTCGTGGACCTCCCAGACGACGTGCGGGTTGTCGTGCACGAACTGGAGGAAGGCCTCGGTCCTCGTCATGCGCGGAGTCGCGTGGATCGAGCGCTTCACCTTCTCGAAGACGGGGAGCATCTCGGGGCCGAGGTTCGCGCGGACCTCGTCGTCGCTCTCGGTGCGGCGCTCGGTCACGGCGGCGATGCCGGCGCGCTTCGATCGTTTGCCGAGGAACGCTTCGCGCGGCTTCTCGTACAGCTTGAGCCGGCGCTGCTCTGCTCGCTCTTCGCCGAGCACGCGCTTCACCTTCTCGACGCCCTCGATGCCGGTCTCGCGAGCACGTCCACGTGCCAGCGAGCACGAGCCTTTCGCCCCCTCGCGCTCGGCGCGGACGGCGGCGTTCAGCTCGGCGCGCTTCGCCTTCGCGGTCTCGCTGATCCGTCGCTGGTCGGTGCGGCATTGGTCGCGCACCTCGCGTAGTCGCTGGCGCTTCGTGGCGCGCGCCTCGGAGAGCGACTCCTGGAGCTGCACAAGCTTCTCGCGGTCCTTCTGCTTGAGCGAGCGCGACAGCTCTTTGCGGAGCTGCTCACGCTGGCGCTTCGCCTCGTGCGCGGTCGTCATTGGTGCGCTCCGTTGCCCGCGTCAGGGCTTCGGTCACGGAGGCGGAGCACCGTGCGGACGAGGTCCTCGGGCGTGAGGCGGCGGCCGATCGCGCCCTCGAGCTGCCGTCGTTGATCGGCGGAAAGGATGAGCTGATCGCAGCTTCCGCAATACACGGCGTAGATCCGGCGGGCCCAGTCGATCGGGCGGCGAAGCGCGGCGACGACATCGGTGACGGCGGAGCCCTCGCGGTACATCTCGATCGCTCGCGCGCACATCTCGCCCTCGTCCATCGCAGGAGGCCCGGGCCGCGTCTTCGCGAGCCGTTTGATCTCCTCGGGATCGAACACGCGCACGCCGTTGGGCTTCACGCGCGGATGGAGAAGCGAGCCTTCCCACCGGCGGATGGTGCTCCGCGCCACCTTGAGGATCTCGGCCACGCGTCGGCGCGTCAGCTCGCGCGGCTGTCTTTTGCGTCGTCGTTTTGGTGCGTTCATGCCCCTGGTATCGGGACGAGTGATCGACGGTTGCGTGGTGCTTGCCGAAATTGCTGCTTGCGAAATCGGCGTCTGGTTGCGACCGCGCGTGCAAAGGGTGCCGTTAGGGGTGCCGCGGACGGTCACCCTCGCGAGCCCCGAGATGGCACCCTCGTGCCGGGTCTCGCGCTCGGATGTCTCGCGGTGATCGCGACAAGCTCCGCGGTGGCCATCTCGGTGCTCACAAAGGTGCCGCGCGGCACCTTCTCGCGGCACGCATCATGGTCCGCGGACCCTCGTCAAGTGCCTAATTTTAGGGCTATTTGCTTGCGGGGCCTCGCGAGATCGGTCTTGCTGATCGCCATCAGCAAGGAGGTCCGCCGTGGCATTCGCGTTGACTCGAGAGCAGGCGAACTCGGAAGCGAAGACGTGGAAAGAGAAGGCGAGCGAGCTGGCCGAGAAGGTCGACAAGCTCGCGCAGCGCGCGAAGGGCCTCGCCGTCAAAGGCGAGGAAGCGATGGGCCACATGGTCCAGTCCATGGAGGTCGGCATGTCGGCGCTCGGCTTCGGTTGGGCCGAAGGACGCTACGGCTCGATCGAGCTGCTGGGCATCCCAGCCAACCTCGGCGCGTCCGTGGTGCTCCACGGGCTCGGCTACTTCGGGATGGCCGGTAAGCACTCGGAGCACCTGCACAACCTCGGAGACGGAGCGCTCGCGAGCTACCTGCACACGA
>JADZFZ010000826.1 GCA_020854145.1 Deltaproteobacteria bacterium
CGGTCTCGACGTCGTAACCCTCGTCCGACAGCAGGCTCGCGAGCGCGGTGCGTGCGTTGACCTCGTCGTCGACGACGAGGAGACGTCCGTGGGTGCGATCGGGTGTCGTCATCGCGCGAACTGTATCCCGCGAAGCGCATGGAGGCCTCCCTCCTTCGGACGCGCCGCGAGCGGGCGGGCGGGCGCGCCGGTCTTGGCATCCTCTCGGGCCCCGCTCACAATGCCGCCGTGTCGGAGCCCTTCCTCGACGAGGTCAAACGTTACCTGCTCTGGACCGACGCGGACGCCGACGCGCTCCGTGATGCGCACCAGGCGCTCGCTCCGCAGCTCTCGGAGGTGATCGACATCCATTACCTCCGGATCGTCGAGCACGAGGACGCCCGGAGGGTCCTGACGGGCGGCGAGCCGCAGATCGCTCGCCTCAGGCGCACGTTCGAAACGTGGTTGCACCAGTGTTTCCTCGGCCCGCACGACCACGCGTATCTCGAGCTCCGCTCCCGGATCGGGCACGCGCACGTGCGGATCGGGTTGCCGCAGCGGTACATGATCACGTCGATCGGCATCATGCGCTCGGCCCTCCGACCGCTCGTGGAGTCGCTCATCGCCGCCGAGCGGCGCGCCGCGACGCACGTCGCGATCGACAAGGTGCTCGCGCTCGATCTCACGATCATGCTCGAGGCCTACCAGAACGACACGCTCGACAAGCTCGCGCGCAACGAACGGCTCGCGACGCTGGGACAGATCGGAGCGAGCATCGGCCACGAGCTGCGCAACCCGCTCGGCGTCATCAGCTCGTCCGCCTATCTTCTGCGCAAGAGCGTTGCGAACGACGCGCGAGCCGCGCGTCACGTGACCAAGATCGAGCACCACGTCGAGCTCGCGAACCGATCGATCGCCGACCTGCTGGCCCTCGTGCGCGAGGTGCCACCCACCCTCGAGAGCTTGCCGGCCTCGGCGCTCGTCCACGAGGCCATCGAGGCCGCCGCGCTCCCGGCCAGCGTGCGGGTGTCGGTGGGAGCCGCGGACACGAGCGTGCGCGCCGACCGCGGACAAACCGTGCAAGCCCTGCGGAACCTCCTCGCCAACGCCGCCGAGGCGATGCGGGGCTCGGGCGCCATCGACGTCACCATCGAGCCCGACGGGGACGCGGTCGAGATCCACGTCGACGACGCAGGTCCGGGCTTCACGAGGGAGATGCTCGGCCGCGCGTTCGAGCCGCTCGTCACGACGAAGTCCGGTGGAGTCGGGCTCGGGCTCCCCCTCGTGCGGCGCCTGGTGGAACGGCAGGGTGGAAAAGTGCGTGCAATCAATCGACCGGGTGGGGGTGCCCGCTTGACGCTCCGCCTGACCGCCGCGCAAAATGGCCCCGGTCATCACCCATGAGCGTCGTGCTGATCGTCGATGACAACACGCCCCTCGCCGAGGATCTCGCGGAGATCCTCGCGGACGCAGGCCATCGCACCGAGACCGCTTGCTCGGGCGAGGATGCGATCCGGCGCGTGCTCCGCGGCGGCATCGACATCCTGGTGCTCGACCTGCGCATGCCCGGGATGGGCGGCATCGAGGCGTTGCGGCGGCTTCGACAGACCGGCGTGAGCGTTCCTGCCATCGCGATGACCGCCTTCGCGGACGAAGCGACCAAGGTCCACGGCATCGAAGCCGGCATCCGAGCGGTGCTCGACAAGCCCGTCGACTACGCGCGGCTCGAGACGCTGATCAACCAGATCGCAGCCTGACCGCTGCTACGGCACCAACGTCGCGATGCGCGCGAGGACTTGCGCCAGGGTCGCGCGCGCGGCTTCGAGCTCCGCGAGGTTGCCGTCTGCGCTGCTGCCCGCGCGCTCGACGTGCCCGAGCAAGGCGACCAGCGGCGCGTGCATCTCGCGGAGCGCGCTCGAGAGGAGATCCACGCGCTCGACGTGGCCGGCGAGCGCGTCCTGGGTGCGCCGCAGGTCGGTGCTCAACGACGTGACCTTCGTGCGAGTCCGGTGCAGCTCCGCCGCGCATCGCAGCGCGCGCAGCAGCAGCGGCGGATCGAGATGGCCCTTGGTCAGATAGTCCGCCGCGCCGTGGCGCACCGCCCACAGCGCGAGCCGCTCGTCCTCGAGCGACGCGAGGATCAGGATGGGCAGCCAGGGTGCGGCCGCCCCGACGCGCCTGAGCACGTCGAGGTCCACGAGCGCATCGTCGAGGAGCAGCGCCTGGAAACGGTCGGCGGTGACGGACCGCAGCAGCTCGTCCAGGGACGCCGAGACGAGCGGCTCGAACCCCGCCTCGACGAGCAGCGCCACGAGCTCCGCCGACTCCTTCGGATCCTGGTACAGGACGACGACTTTCGCGCGGTCGATCGCGGCTGTGGGCTCGCTGGGCACGGGAGGCTCCGCAGCACGGGTATCACTCGCCGTGCCGAAGCGGGTGCGGCCGCGCGATGGGAAGGATCGGGATCGCGGCGCACGAAATCGATTCGCGCCCCGAGGTTGGGTGCGTGGGTGCGTGGGCGAAATCGGTTCGCTCCGCGCTCGGCGCGTCACGGGGGCGGCAGCTCGAGCCACATGCGCAGGCCCGGCGCGTAGTACACGACGACGTACCCGATCATCAGCGCGAGGAACGCCATCCACGTGACGGTAACGAACCAGGGTGCGCGATCTTCATCGCAGGTCGTCGTGCTCGTCGATGCGTGCGAGGGCATGTCGATCTCCGATCCCACCGACGATGTCGCCGGTCTTCTCGCCGCGCCGACCCGCAACCGACGTGCCCGGGCCCGGGAGCGCACGGATCGGGGGATTCTCGTCCGCACGCGCGGCGCTTCGATCGGTCGAGCGAAATGGTTTCGGCGGCCGCGCGAAGGGGCTTCGTTCGGCGCCGGGTCGGGCGAGGCATCGAACGCATCGACGGCCGCGCGCCCCGCGTGGAACGAACGTTGCGCGCGCGATCGATCGAGCGTCCTGGCGGCGCGCTCGGAGAGCACGACGGGCGCGTAGCGTTCCGGTGCCCCACCGTCGTAAAGAGGCATCATGCAGATCAAGCGAATCCTCGTCCCGGTGGACTTCTCGGAGGCGTCCGAATCGGCGCTCCGCGAGTCCGTGGATCTGGCACAGCTCCTGGGCGCCGAGATCACCGCCGTCCACGTGATCGAGCCGCCGCTCGCGCCGCTCGCGGGCTCCACCTTCGTGATGCCTCCGTCCTTCGGCGACGTCACCGCCATCCTGCGGCAGAGGCTCGAGGAGCTCGTTCAGCGGAGCTCGGGTCATGGCGTTCGCCTGCACGCCGTGCTCGCCGAGGGTGTGCCCTACGTCGAGATCGTCCGGATCGCGAAGGACCACGATCTGATCGTCATGTCGACGCAAGGACGCACGGGCCTCGCGCACCTGCTCCTCGGCAGCGTCGCCGAGCGCATCGTGCGTACGAGCACGATCCCCGTCTTGACGCTGCGCGCACCGACGACGAGCAAGTGAAGGGGTGACGAGACCGTTCGTGCCGAGCTCGTCGAAGCACGGGATCGCGCCCCTCGACGGAGCTCGGGCGAACGGAGGCAGTGCTCGTCGGCGCTGACGGCCGACGCGCGCTCGCATCGGTCGAACCAAAGAAGACGGGCCGCAGCGTAGCTTCGTACGCAGGGCCCGCCCCTCGCCGACCAGACACCGCCCTGCGCTAGCGCGCCGGCAGCTGCTCGTGCGGACCTGCGTGCGCCGACTCGGCCGTCGCAGCTTCGCGCGCGCGATCCATCGCGAGCTCCACCTCGGTCTCCGTCGGGCCCACCGTCGGATCCGTGCGCCAGGCGCTGTGCGCGCCGAGCACGAACGTCAGGACGCTCGCGCCGCCGATGAACTCCGCCACGCCGAGAAACCAGTGCGCGAACGCAGACTGACCGTCCTGGACCGTGTCGAGCCCGAGGCCGAGCACCGGAAGCGTGCACCACGCCAGGAAGATGCCGAGCGCGATCTTGAACGGAAGGAATGGCCGAGTTCTCATGCACCGATCGATAGCGCTCCGTGCGAACGATCGATTGTCGTAGATCAAGCGGCTCGTCGATCGTCGATGTCACACCACGCGCGAGGGTGATCCAGCGCAACTTCGACGCGGATGCAGCGGCTGGACGCCTTCACGGTTGCCGGGGGTGCCTCCAGATCGCGCGAACGGAGACCGATTGAAGAGCAAGGCCATCCTCGTCGACTCGCCCTCGAGCCACCGACATCCGTCGCGGCGTCAGCCCCTCTGCCCCGATTGTCCGGCGGTCCGCAACGACGGGCTGTCGGGCCTCGTGTCGCTCGAACGCGGCTGCTCGCTCCAGTGGGTCGCGCTGGCGGCACGTCAGCCGCTGCCCACGCGATGGCCCGGCACCTACGCGCTGGCGCTCGTGCGCCGCGGCATCGTCGTGCGCCAGCGGATCGACGGCAACGGGCAGGCGACCGCGATCGACGTGGTCGGTCCGGGCGGCGCGTTCGTCGTGGAGGAGGGCCATCCCGAGAGCACGACCGGCGGGTATGCCGCGACCGAGGCCATGGTCTGCCTGTGCCCCGAGCCCGTGGCTGCCGATGGCTTGGCCAACGACGGCGAGACGGCCAGAGATCTGTGGAAGCTGGCGAAGCGATCGCTCGAGCGCGTGGAGCGCATCGCCGACGCACGCAGCCGCGCGACCGCGAAGGGACGCGTCGCTGCGCTGCTCGGCGCGGTGGCCGATACCCTCGGCGGGCGACCCACCGAGGTCGTGCCCGCTGGGATCCAGCAACGCGACCTCGCTGCGCTGATCGCCGTGCGTCACGAGTCGGTCTGCCGCGTGCTCCGCACGTTCGTCGATCGCGGCTGGGTCCGTCGCGAGCCCGAAGGGATCAGGCTGCTCGACCGCAAGGGGCTCGCGTCCGCGGGCAACCGGTGACGTGCGAGGCTCGCGGCCTCAGCCCGACGAGAGATACCCAACCGCACGCCCCGGGCAGCGTCGAGGGGCGCGACCACGCCATCGCACGGCTCCCGGAAGTGGGATCAGTCGGGCGCGCCACCGTCGATCGACGTGGGGCCCGCGGCATCCGGCGAGTCGGCGGTCGCACCCGCGTCGGGCGAATCGGCGGAGGTCGCGCCCGCATCGATCGGATCGGCGGAGGCGCCCGCATCCGCATCGGGGGTCGGAGTGGATGGAGCCACAGCGGCGCCCGCTCCGTTCGTTCGCGGCAACGCCCGAAGGCCGCGGTGCGCGTGATCGAGGGACAGGAAGAGCACGCGCGCGGCCTCGCCCGGCGCGTGGAACCCGCTCGAGTTCTCTGCTTCCACGAAATCGAGAAGGAACTGCGCGCGACGTTGCGCGAGGCGCGGCTCGCGCAGGAGGTCGTCCGACACGCCGCGGCTGCGCGCATCGCGCAGCCCTCCGATGAGCTCCACGATGACGTCGAGCGCGCGTCCGCGCATCGCCATCGTCCGCTCCTGGATCGCCTCGGCTCTGCCGCGCAGCTCCGCCTCGGGCACCCGATGGCACGGCTGGCATGACGCCTCGATCTGCAGGAGCGGGCTGCGCACGTGGTGATCGCTGATCTTCATCGCGCCGACGCGCCGGTACGGCATGTGGCAATCGGCGCACGCGACGCCCGCGCGCGCATGGATCCCCTGGCTGTACATCTCGAACTCCGGGTGTTGCGCCTTGAGCGTGGGCGCCCCCGTGTCGGCGTGGAGCCAGTCGCGGAAGTCGACCTCGTCGTAGAACGCGAGGATCTGATCGGCGCGTTGCCCGTTGGCCCACGGGTAGACCAGGCGCTTCTCCGGGCCACGGAAGTAGTACTCGACGTGGCACTGCGCACAGACGTACGTGCGCATCTCCTGCCGTGTCGCCTGCGTGTTCGGGTCGTAGCTCGGGTCGCGCCGGAGCGCGCGCATCCCTTCGATGAACGCGGGGCGCGTCACGCGCAGCGCGAGCGTGCGCGGGTCGTGGCAGTCGATGCACGTGATCGGGTGTCGCACGTGCTGGCGCGCTTCCGAGTAGGGCATCCGATTGAGCGCCTCGAAGCCGCGCGTGGCGTCGCCGTTGCCGAGCCTCCGGTACGCGACGGTCGTGGAGGCGTGGCAGTGCACGCACGTCCCGGGCTGCCGCACCACGCGTTGTCGCTCGGTGAACGTCTGGTCGGTCAACATGAACGCGTGGCCGCGCTCCTCGCGAAAGTCGCGGGAGAACGCGTAGCCCGCCCACATCACGCGAAGCCGCGGATCCTCGTCGAGCCGCGACTGCGCGACGACCGAGCGCGGGTCGACGGCCGTCGGCGTCCGCGGGACGGCCTCGCTGCCGCCGAAGCGCGTGCGCACCTGATCCACCGTGCGTCGGTACGCGTCGAACTGCTGCGGGAAGTTCTGTCCCCACACGGCGGGGTTCTCCGTGTCTTCGCGCAGCTCCACCACGCGAAAGAACGGATTGCGCCCCTCGTCCTTGCGCTCCGCGATGTTCACGAGCAGGGCCGTGCCGCCTACCGCGGCTGCGGCTCCGAGGATCGCGGCGAGCACGAGCCAAGCGACCGCGCGAACGCGCGACGGCTTCTTGGGCTTCGACGGAATCGGCGTGTCGTCTTGGGTGGTCATCGTTCCCTTCGAGTGCGGGTGACGCTCAATGCAGGTGACCCACCGACTCGTGGCAACGGACGCAGCTCGTGCGCTCGTCGTTCGTGCGATGGGGCGTGTCGATGGCGAGCACCACCTCTTCGTGGCAGTGCCGGCACGCGTCTTCGGTGACGGCGGCATTGCGCGGCGTGATCCGGATCGGATCGGGGTAGTGGCCCGTCGTGAAGGCGAAAGAGTGGTTCCAGCCGTTGAGCAGCTTCGTCCAGTACTTGCCGAAGAAATCGTGCGGCGCGTGGCAGTCGTTGCACACGGCGACGGCGTGGTGGCTCGACTTCGCCCAGCCGTCGAGCTGCTCGCGCATCACGTGGCAGTTCGCGCACGCGTTCGGATCGTTGGTCAGGTAGGCCGAGCCCTGCGCGTAGATGAACGTGTAGCCGCCCACGCCCACGGCGACACCGACCACGGATGCCACCACCCAGGCGAGCCAACGAAGCCTCACCGCCGGCGCCTCGTGCGCGTCAACGCATCATCCCGATCTCCCAGACCCGGACGAGCACGGTGCGGGGTGGGCCGAGCGCGACGCTCATCTTCACGGCCGGCAGCGTCGGGTTGCAGCAGTTCAGACAGCCTGCCGCGTAGAAGATGTCCCCGACGTGCTCGCGTGGAAGCACGGTGCCGCCGTGGTCGTGCCATCGCTCGGCAGGCAAGCCGAGGAGCGATCCGAGCCGACCCGACAGCTCCCGCATCCCCGCGGCGTCGCAGTCGTTGGCGAGATCCTCCATCGCACCGAAGACGAGCTCCGGCATGCCCTCGGGCCCCACGGGCTCCAGGCCGAGCCCGGTCGCGACGTTGCGACAGGCGGGGCCGGTCCGGTTCGCGCACCACAGGTACGTCGACTGGACGGGCGGCGGCGGAGGCGAGGTCGTCGGGCCGGGGACTCCGAGGGTGCCGCCGCTCGTCGGCGCGTTCGTCACCGAGACCGCCGGCGCGACGACGGCGCCCGTGGAGACGGCGCCCGACGCCGCTGCCGAGCAGCAACCCGCGAGCCCGCACGACACGAGCGCGGAGATCCAGAGAGAGACCCGCATGCGCGGACCATCGCACGCTCGGCGAACGAGTGCAGCACCCGATCGGAGGCCGCGATAGCCTCTCGTCGGACCGTTCATGGGCATCGAGCTCGTCGGACGTGACGCGGATCTCGCGGCGCTCAACGAAGCGCTCGAGGCTGCCATGGCGGGACGAGGACGCCTCGCCGTGATCTCGGGCGAGCCAGGGATCGGCAAGACCGCGCTCGCAACGGCGCTCGCCGAGCGCGCGAGCGGGCTCGGCGCGGAGGTCGTCTGGGGCCGCTCGTGGGAGCTGGGCGAGGCGCCGCCCTATCTCCCCCTCTGGCCATGCCTTCGCTCGCTCGGCATCGACCCCATCGCGCGGTCGGAGCTTCCGGGGCCGGACGAGGCGGACGAGCCGCGGGCGTTCGTGCTGTGGGAGCAGGTGCTGGCCGCGTTGACGCGCGCGGCGACGGCGCGCCCGAGGATCTGGATCCTCGAGGATCTCCATGCGGCCGACCTGGCGACGCTCGACCTGCTCTGCTTCCTCGCGCGGCCGATCCGCGCGCTCGCAGTGCTCGTGCTCGTCACGACGCGCGCACGCGACCCGCTTCTCGGCGAGCGAGCGGAGCAACGCCTGCACCGACTGATGCGCGACGGTCTCGACCTCCGACCGAGCCCGCTGACGGAGCCGGAGGTCGCGTTCGTGGCCGCGCGCTGGGCGCATCGGAGCTTGCCCACGCAGAGCGTGGCGCGTCTCACCGAGCTGACCGGCGGCAACCCGCTGTTCGTGGTCGAGTGCGCGCGTTCGCTCGCGCGAAAGCGCGACGATCACGGTGCGGTCGACGAGCTGCCCGCGACCGTTCGCCAGGTCGTGATCGACCGCGTACGCGCGCTCGCACCCGCGACGCGGGACGCGCTCGGGGCGGGCGCCATCCTCGGCCGAAACTTCTCCGCCGGTCTGGCAGCTCGCTCGCGAGGCGTCCTTCCCGCTCAGATCGTCGATGCGCTGCTGCCGGCCTTGCGGGCCGGGCTGATCGTCGAGCTCGAGCCCGGGCGCTTCGCGTTCAGCCATGCGCTCGTGCGCGACGCGATCGAGGCCTCCCTCGCGCCCGCGGAGCGGACGCGTCTGCACGCGCAGGCCGCCGACGTCCTCGCCGACCTCGGCGACGCGCCCGACGTGGTCGTCGAGCGTGCGCGCCATGCGCTCGCCGGGACCGGCGCCGCCGACGCGACCAAGACCATCGAGCTCGTCGATCGTGCCGTGCGCGAGCTCGAGCGTCGGAGCGCCTTCGATCGCGCGTACGCCCTCGGTTGCAGGCTCGACGCCGCCCGACGTGCAGGGATGATCGCGCCGCCGGCCACGACGGAGGAGCTCCTGCACCTGGCGCAGATCGCCTTCGCCGCGGGTCGATTCCGCGAGGGCTCCGCGCTCGGCGAGGAGGTGCTCGCCCGTTGTCGGACGGAGCGGGATCCCCACACCTTCGCGCGCGCGGCGCTGGTCATGGCATACGACCGTCCCGGCGTCGTCGATCCGCGGCTCGTCGCAACGCTGCGCGAAGCGCTCGAGCGGCTCGGCGAGACGGACCCGTCGCTCCGCTGCCGCGTGCTCGCTCGCCTCGCGGCGGCGCTCCAGCCTGCGGAAGACCCGCAGGTGCCCGTCGACATGGCGCGCGACGCGATCGCACGGGCGCGAGCGATCGGGGACGAGACGACGCTGCGCGCGGTCCTCGCCGTCGCCGGCGCGGCGCTCGTGGACTACGCACCCATCGCGGAGCGCGTCGCCGCCGCCGAGGAGCTCCTGGCCCTGGCCACCGCGGCATCCGACGTGCCGCAGATCCTCCGTGCCCGGACGCGCCTCGCGCTCGACTTCCTGGAAGGCGGCGATCACGCCCGCTTCGAGGCCGAGGTCGACGCGCTGCTCCACCAATCGATAGAGGCGGGGCACCCTCGTCTCCGGTGGCGCCCGCTGCTCGTCGGCTCGATGCGCGCCTGCATGCACGGGCGCTTCGCGGAGTCCGACCGCATGGTCGTCGAGGTCACGCAGCTCGCCGAGCTGACGGACGACCCAGCGCTCGCACAGTCGATCGCCGCGCACCAGCTCGTGCGTGCCCGCGGACAGCACCGGGACGACGAGCTCCGGCACCTCGTGGGTGTGCTCGATCGATCGCTTCCGGTGACCCGACCGGGCATCCTGGCGCTCCTGCGCGCAGCCGTCTTGGCGCGACTGGAAGACGTGGAAGCGACCCGCGCCGAGCTCGAGCGGGTCCGTCGGGTCGCGCCTCGGGGCGAGCGCGACGCCTTCGCGTTCCTGCACTGCGAGGCGATCGCGCTGGCGGGCGACGACGACGAGCGACGCCAGGTTCGTGCCTGGCTCACACGCAACCCGGCCGCGGAGCGTCACGGAGGTCACGTCCCGTACTCCTACGAGGGCCCCGGCGATCGCGGGATCGCGCTGCTCGACGCGGCGCTCGGAGAGCACGCGCGCGCCGAGCAGACGCTCCGCGCGTGCCTCGCCGCCTCCGAGTCGCGGGGTCACGTGCCGTGGGTGGCCCAGCTCCGCTACGACCTCGGCCGCGTGCTCCTCGAGATGGGCCGTCTCGACGATGCCGTCGTCGAGCTGACATCGGCGGCGGAGATCGCCGAGCGCCTCCCGATGCCCGGGCTCGCGACGCGCGCACGTGCCCACATCGACCGTGCTCGCGGCGCCACCGCCGCGACGAGCGCGCCTGCGTCTGCCGCCGATCCCGTGCCCACCGTGCCGAGGCAGCGTCTGTCGATGCGTCTGGAGGGAGCCGTCTGGCGCCTGGAGCGCGCCGGCGCCGCCGTGCACGTCCGCGACTCGCGCGGGATGCAGATGCTCTATCGATTGGTGGAGCGACCCGACGAGGAGCTCCACGTCCTGGTGCTGGCGAGCGATGCGGAGGGCGCGCTCGCGGAGACGGACGCCGGCGCGCACCTGGACGCCGAAGCGCTGCGCGCCTACCGCACGCGTCTGGAGGATCTCGAGGACGCGATCGACGAGGCCGAGACGCGGGCCGACTCGGGTCGCGCCGAGCGACTCCGCGCCGAGCGCGAGATCCTTCGGTCCGAGGTCGCTCGGGCGGTCGGGCTCGGCGGCAGCGTCCGCAAGGCGGGATCCGCGACCGAGCGAGCGCGCGTGAACGTGCAGCGACGCTTGAAAGACGCCATCGGACGCGTCGCCGAGGCCGATCCCGCCCTCGGCGCCTACCTCGAGAAGGCCGTGCGCACCGGGACGTTCTGCTCGTTCCGTCCGTGATCGCTCGACGGAACGAATCGTTCCGTCGTCGCACCGCACGGTCCGGAACCATCGTTCCACGCGATGTCACGCCGATCGGGCATGGAAGCCCTGGTCCCCGTCCTGATCCCGAGCACGTACGTCGCCTTCCTCGTTCTCGAGCGCGTCGCCCCGGCGCGTCGCCTGCCGACGGTCCGCGGCTGGCTCCTGAAGGGTTTCGTCTTCTTCGTGGTCGGCGCGGCGATGAACGCGGGGATCCCCGCCCTGCTGGCGACGGTGCTCGCGAAACGGGTCCCGCTCGACCTGCGCCCGTTGGGCATGCTGGGCGGCGCAGCGCTGGTCTTGCTCCTGACGGAGTCCGCCAACTACGCCATCCACCGCGCGATGCACCTGTCGCCGTGGCTCTGGCGCTGGACCCACCAGATGCACCACAGCGCCGAGCGCGTCGACATCGCCGGCGCCGTCTACGGTCATCCCTTCGAGCTGGTGATCTCCGTCGGCATGTCCAGCGTCGTCAGCACGATGCTCGGCGTGAGCCCCGATGCCGCGGCGCTCGGCGGCTACGCGGGCTTCGTGCTCGTGATGATCCAGCACGCCAACGTTCGCACGCCGCGCTGGCTGGGGTACCTCGTGCAACGACCCGAGGCGCACTCGGTCCACCACACCCGCGGGCTGCACGCCTACAACTACGCCGGCCTGTCGTTCATCGACATGCTCTTCGGCACCTTCCGCAATCCCGACCGCCACCCCGACGAGCCGGCGGGATTCTGGGACGGCGCCTCGGCCGAGCTCTGGCCGATGCTCGCCGGCCGCGACGTCGGAGACCCCCGCCGCGCCTCCGAGCGCCTCGGCGCCGAAGCTCGGGCGGCGCGCTCCTGATCACCGCCCTCGATTCACGGCTCACAGCTCGCCACGACGCGAGCCGAAAGGACGAAAACCATGGCCAATGCACTGCTGATGATCGGTTGGAAACGCCCCGTTCCCGGACGCGAAGAAGAGACGTACGCGTGGCTGATGCGCGAAGCGATGCCGACCTTCGAGCGCTGGCGTACCGAGGGCCGGTTCGAGCGGCACGAGATCGTCACGCTCACCCCGTACGCCGGAACGCTCAACAGCTTCGTGTTGCTCTTCGGGCAGCGCGAGGCGCTCGATGCGCTTCGTCGAACGGACGAGTTCGAGGCGTTCTCGATCGCGCTCGCTTCGCGCGTTCTCGATCTCGCCGTGGTGCCCGGCCTGAACCTCGAGGGCATCCAGGCGCTGTCGGCTCGACGATCGTCTGTCGCGCGGACGTGATCCCGCACCGAACGGATCCGACACCCCTCGGTGGACGATCCGGACGTCGGTGACTCGAAGTGACTCGGAGTGCCTGAGCGTCGCGCGTCGGTCTATCCGGCCAGGTGCGCGACGCGGACCAAGAGGCCGAGGCTCGCGAGGCTCGACGCGACGAGCGACCAACCGACCGTACGCAGATCGCGCGGGTGCGGCTTGACCACGACCAGCGTCCAGGCAGCCGCGAAGAGCGGCAGGACCGCGGCGAGCCCCGCGTCCACGGTGACGGTCCCCGAGATCACGAGCGCCGTCACGGAGACGAGGATGACGAACGACGAAGGCTCGGGTCGCCCCTTGTGTCGCGCGATCAGCCAGCGCACGGCCGCCGTGCACGCCGCGAGACCGGCGGCCCACACGATCCACGCAGAGGCGGCCCGAAGCGGCGCGACGCCACACGCCATCGCCACCGGCACCGCCGCGCTCGCGAGGGCTGCGGCGGCGAGCGTCTCGCCGAGCGAAGAACGTTCGCTCCCGCGCAGCAGCACGGCGAAAGAAACGCCGCCGAGCACGGCCGGCGCGAGCGTCGCCCAACGGACGGTGGGCTCGGCGAGCACGAGACCCACGAGGCCCGCAGCGAGGGCGAGCCCACCCGAAGCCGCCAGCCAGCGCCACGGCCGGCTCTCGCGGCGCAAGCGCGCTCCGCGATGTCCGAGCAGGACGAGCAGCGGCTCGTGCGCGACGAAGGCCGCGACGGTGGCCGTCGCGAGCAGAGCCGCGGCCCCCGAGGGACGACCGCTCAGCAACGCGGCAACGAGCGGACAGCCGAGCTGGGCATACGCCCCGTGCTCACGAGGAAGGAGCCAGGGTCTACGCTCGGGCGTCATTCCCAGAGCACGAGTCGTGCGAGCACCTCGGCCTGCTCCGGGCCTGCCACGAAGCGGTCGATCATCGGATAGAGGATCCGCTCTTCCTTCATGTTGTGTGGACCGAGCACGCCCTCCATCTCGCCCACCGCCTCGACCACGTCGCGCCATGCTCCGGCGTCGCCTCGGGCGTGCGCCTCGACACCCTTCACGATGCGGTCGAGCTCACGCTCGATCATCCTGTGCTCCGCGCGCATCACCTGCGTGGGGCCTTGTCCCTGCATCCCGGAGCGGGCATCGAAGATCGGGAACAGCAGCTCCTCCTCGATGCGGATGTGACGGCGGAGCCCGTAGACGAAATCGTGCCCGAGCGTCAGCGCGACCGCGGGATCCTCGGCGCCCTTCACGATCATCTCCGCGGCCATGGCATCGAGCCGGCGATGGTCGTCCTCGAGGATCCCGAACACCGACGGAACCTGGGCCGCGTCGCGCGGCCGCACGGCGACGCGCGTGATGGGGCGCTCGTTCTCGAGCATCAACCACGCACGGCGCAGGGCGCCACCGATGACCAGCTCGCGCAGCACCGGCCGCGCGGGTCCCGCCAACGCGACGCTCTGCGGCTGACCCGCTTCGGCGGCGAGGATCGCATCGGACAACGATTGATGGTCGGTGGACGGGGAGCTCATGTCGGTACCTCGAGGTTCGCCCGGCAGGGCATCGTGCCTGTCCGGAGCCATGCAAGATTGGCGCGCCGCAAGCCGTCGCCGAAGCGAACCCTCACATCGCGATCCCGACGTGATGGGCAGATCCCTGCGGTAGCCGGGGGTCGCCCTTCGGAACGAGAGGCGCGTGCGCCAGACGGTTGCGTACGGCGAGCACGAGCGCGACGACCGCCAACACCGTGGCACCGACCTCCGCAGGACCGATCCAGAGCGGCAGGTCCAGAGCCGCGAAGATGTTGAGACCGAGATCGAGCCAGCGACCCACCAGGACACAAGCCGCCACGTGGAGCAGCGTCGACTCGTTTCGCTTGGACTCCCGCCGCATGAGCCCGAAGAACGGGATCACCCAGAGCAGGACGGGCACGATGATGGAGACGAGCCCCCAGCCTCCGTGCCACTGGCGCAGGTACCAACCGGTCTCTTCCGGGATGTTGGCGTACCAGATCAACATCAGCTGGCAGAACCAGAGATATGCCCAGAAGGACGAGAACCCGAACAGCAATCGGCCGAGGTCGTGCAAGTGCGCGACGCCCACGTTGGGAAGCCGACCCGCGCGCCGGAGCAGCACGACCACGACGAGCAGGAGCGCGAGCCCGGAGACGAAGGCGCCCGAGAACTGGTAGAGCGCGAACATCGTGCTCGCCCAGTGCGGGTCGAGCGACATCAGCCAATCGAACGCCGCGGCGCTGAACGTCGGCGCGAACAGCAAGAGGAAGCCGACCGACCAGCGCACGTTGCTCCGTGTGTGGCTCGGGTCGCCATCCACGTCTTGCGCGACCGATCCCCGCCACAGTCGGAAGGCGAGGAAGGCCCAGACCGCGAGATACACGAGAGAGCGACCCACGAAGAACGGTAGGTTCAGCCACCAGGACTTGGCGGCCAGCACGGGGTCGTGCCCGTCCGCGTGGGTCCAGTGATAGAGCGTGCCGAGGCCGAGCCCGATCGGCAGGAGGAACACCGCACCGACGGGAAGCGTCGTGCCGATGGCCTCCGCGACGCGGCGCACGGGTACCGACCAGCGCGCTCCCGAGACGTGCTGGAGCGCGACGAAGCACACCGCGCCGAGCGCGAGGGAGAGCAGCATGAAGGCCACCATCAGGAGCGAGGCCCAGCCGCGCTTCGGCTCGATGTACAGCCCGACCGCCCACGCGAGGGCCGCTGCGCCCGCGACCGCCGCCAGCAGATAACGCCCGCGTCGAACGAC
Organism: Deltaproteobacteria bacterium; assembly: GCA_020854145.1. Lineage (GTDB taxonomy): Bacteria > Myxococcota_A > Polyangia > Polyangiales > JADZFZ01 > JADZFZ01. Next base: position 14,898 of record JADZFZ010000826.1, read on the forward strand.
GCCGTCGGCAGCGACCGCCGAAGCCCCGTTGCTCACGACCCACCTCCAGGCGCCGCCACGCGCGGCACGTTCGGGTCTTGCAGCCACCGAACGAACAACACGATTCTCCAGCGGTCCTCGGGAGTGATCTGCCGGCCGTGCGGCGGCATGATGCCCTGACCGTGCGTGATGATGTGGAACACCTGCCCGTCGGGCAGCTGCTTGGCATGATTGGCCGACAGTGCGGGTGGGTTCGGGAACGGAGGCACGATGGGCCCGTCTCCCGCGCCCTGCGGTCCGTGGCAGACGGCGCAGTTGGACGCGAACAGCCGAGCCCCCGCCCGCACGACCATGGCATTGGCCGGGAGCGGGTTCGTGAGCTCGCGACCTGCCCTGAGCGCCTCCTCGGGACCCGGCGCGTAGTGGGTCGGAGAGAAGCCGCGCGAGACCGTCCCGAGCGGCGCGGGCTGCAGCGTCTGGCCCCGCGGAAGCACGCCGTTCGGATCGTGCGCGTCGTACGGCACCGAGTGGAACATCTCGGGCATCACGGCGATCCCGGGGCGATCGGCGCCACCGCGACAGCCGACCGACGCGGAGCCGACGAGAAGCGGCAGCAGCAGGAGCGCGGACCTCATGTGTCCCCTTCCTGGATCGAAAGAGCGCCGTGGCGATGCAGGAGCGACATCACCTCGCGGCGATCGAACGAGCCATCGCGCTCGGCGAGCGCCAGCACGTAGCGGTCTTGAGTGGCCCGCGGGGGCACCGCAGGCGCGGAGATGCGCGGACGCAGCCGGCTCCGGAGGAACAACGCGAAAGCCGTCGAGAGCCCGGCGAGCAGCACCATGGTCTCGAACATCACGGGAGCGAAAGCAGGCCAGCTGCCGAACGGCTTTCCACCGATGACGAGCGGCCAATCGACTGCCGACATCCACCACTGCATCAACGAGGCGAGGCCGAGCCCGACGGCGCCTCCGGTGAAGCAGATCCACGGCAGGCGAGAGCGGCGAAGGCCCATGGCCTCGTCGAGGCCGTGAACCGGATGAGGGGTGTACGCGTCGTGGATGGCGACACCCAGCCTGCGCGCCTCGGCGGTCGCCGCCAAGAGCGCGGTCTCGTCGCCGAACGACGCATAGAGGAGCCGTGCGCTCATGCGTGCACCTCTTTCGGCTCGACGTGCCTGGCTTCCTTCGTCTCGGTCGCGGCGTCGTGGTGGGGCCGTGCGTGGAGGATCGACTTGACCTCCGCCATCGCGACCACCGGTGCCACGCGCACGAAGAGCAGGAACAGCGTGAAGAAGAGACCGAAGCTCCCGACGAACATCCCGACCTCCGTCCAGGTCGGCGAGTAGCTCGACCAGTTGGCCGGCAGGAAGTCGCGATGCAGCGTCGTGACGATGATGACGAAGCGCTCGAACCACATCCCGACGTTCACCAGGATCGAGACGACGAACATGATCGGGACGCTGGTCCTCGCGCGCTTGAACCAGAGGATCTGCGGCGAGAGCACGTTGCAGCCGACCATGATCCAGTACGACCAGGCCATCGGGCCCGTCGCGCGGTTCATGAAGACGAATCGCTCGTGCTCGTTGCCGCTGTAGAACGCGATGAACATCTCGGTGCCGTAGGCCAGCCCGACGAGCATCCCGGTGACCAGGATGACTTTGCACATGTTCTCGAGGTGCTTGATCGTGATGTAGGCCTGGATGCCCAGGACCTTTCGCGTGATGATGAGGAGCGTCAGCACCATCGCGAACCCGCTGAAGATGGCGCCCGTGACGAAGTAGGGCGGGAAGATCGTCGCGTGCCAACCGGGCAGCAAGCTCGTCGCGAAGTCGAAGCTGACGACGCTGTGCACCGAGACGACGAGGGGTGCGGCCAGGCCCGCCAGGAGCAGGCAAGCGACCTCGTACCTCGCCCACGTCCGCGCCGAGCCGTCCCATCCGAGCGACAACAAGCCGTAGACGAACTTGCGGACCTTGCCCTTCGCGCGATCGCGCACCGTCGCGAGGTCCGGTACGAGCCCGACGTACCAGAACACCGCGGAGATGATGAGATACGTCGAGATCGCGAAGACGTCCCACAACAGCGGAGAGCGGAAGTTCACCCACAATGCTCGCGAGTTGGGATAGGGGATGTTCCAGAATCCCAGCCACGGACGACCCATGTGCAGGATGGGGAACAGACCCGCACAGCAGACCGCGAAGATCGTCATGGCCTCCGCTGCGCGCGCGATCGACATCCGCCACTTCTGCCTGAAGAGCAGCAAGATGGCCGAGATCAGCGTCCCCGCGTGGCCGATGCCGACCCAGAAGACGAAGTTGGTGATGTCGAAGGCCCAACCGATCGTGCGATTGAGGCCCCAGGTCCCGATACCCACCGTGACCGTGTGGTAGACGGCGACGGCTCCGAAGATCAGCGCCGCCAACGCCACGCCGAACGCCAGGAACCACCAGATCGTCGGTCCCCGTTCGACGGGTCGACACACGTCCTCCGTGACGTCGGTGACGGTCTTGCCGTCCGTCACGATCGGCGGCTCGTCGAGGACCGCCTCTGCCGCGTGAACCGTCATGTGGCCTCTCCGTCGGGTCCGGGATTGCGGATACGTGTCAAGTAGCTGACCGATGGGATGACGTTGAGCTCGGCGAGGACTCGGTAGGCGCGTTGCCCGTGTACGAGCCTCGCAACCTCGCTGTTCGGATCGTGGACGTCACCGAACACGATGGCGCGCGCGGGGCAGCTCTGCGCACAGGCAGGCTGGATGTCACCGTCCGCCAACGCGCGGCCGTCCCGTCTCGCGGACCACTTGGCGTCCTGGATCCGCTGCACGCAGAACGAGCACTTCTCCATGACGCCGCGCGAGCGCACCACGACGTCGGGGTTGAGCGCCAGCCGCGCCGTGGCGTCCTCGTGCGGGTAGTCGAACCAGTTGAAACGCCGAGCCTTGTAAGGGCAGTTGTTCGCGCAGTACCGCGTTCCGACGCAGCGGTTGTAGACCTGCTGGTTCAGCCCCTCCGACGAGTGCGCGGTGGCGATCACCGGGCAGACCGTCTCGCACGGCGCGTTCTCGCAGTGCTGGCACATCATCGGCTGGTGCACGACCTCGGGCTCGTCCGGGTTCTCTCCACCGTAGTAGCGGTCGACGCGGATCCAGCTCATCTCGCGGTTGCGGGCCATCTCCTCGGGCCCGACGACTGGCACGTTGTTCTCGACCTGACAGGCGACGACGCAGGCGCTGCAGCCCGTACAGGCACCGAGATCGATGGCCATCGCCCAGCGGTGTCCCTCGTAGCGGTGACCCGGCCAGATCGACAGATGGTGCCGGCTGCGGGGGTTGCCGGCGCGCGGGTCGTCGATGAGCGCGTCGAACGTCGCCGTGCGCACGAGGTCGCGCTCGTGGAGACCCGACTCGGTCTGGGGGCGAGGCAGCACGACCTGGCTGCCGGTGCCGCGGAGGCGCACGGGCGCGTCGCCGGCGACCAGCGGCCAGACGTTGCCGCCGACGCCATCGCCCACGGGTCCTGCCGTGCGACGGCCGTAGCCGACTGCCACGGAGACGACCGCATCGTGCTGCCCGGGCTGCACGATCACCGGCAGCTCGACGGTCCCTCGGCCCACCTCGAGCCTGGCGACGTCCCCGTCGTGAAGGCCCAAGCGGCGAGCCGTCGAGGGCGAGATGCTCGCGTGATTGGTCCAGCACACCTTCGAGATCGGGTCCGGCAGCTCGTGCAGCCACGGATTGTTGGCGTCCCGTCCTTCGCGGAGCGCGACCGACGCATGCGCCACGAGCTCCAGCGTGGGTCGCGCGCCGGGGCTGCGGCGGCTCGTCGAGAGCGCCGTCGCCACGGCCGCCCAGTCGAACACGGCCGTACCGCCGTCGAGCGCGCCGGGAGCGGGCGCCGGCGACACCCCGCCTGCGCCGTAACGAGGCTCGCTGCCATCGGGCAACGTCCACGAGTCGACGGCCACCTCGGCGAAGCCGCGCTCGAGCGTCGAGTCCCAGAATGCCGTGAAGCTCGACGCCCCGCGCTGTCGCGGAAAGACGTTGTGCGCCCAGGATCGGCGCAGCCAATCGAGCCAACCGACCTCGTCTCCCGCCCAACGCAGCAAGCTCTCCTGCGCAGCACGCGTTCGTCCGAGAGGCCGCATCGCAGGTTGCGTGATCGCCACCGTGCCGCGCCGCGCCTCGGCGTCGCTCCAGCCTTCGAGGAAGTGCGGAGCCGCGGCCACGACCTGACAGGCGGCGACCGTCTCGCTCTTCCGATCCGAGATCGCGATTCGCGTCGGCACGCGCTCGAGCGCCTGCCGGAATCGTGCTGCGTCGGGACCCGCGAAGACGGGGTTGGCGTCCCAGATCACGATGGCTCCGACACGTCCCGAGGCCATCGCGTCGATCAACGAGCCAATCGCCCCCGCCTCGGGGAGCGCCCATCGACGCACGTCGGCGACGTCGAGCGTCGTGCCGTGCGCGCCGAGCGTCTCGTTGAGCGCCGAGACCAGCAGTTGCGTCTCGACCTCGGGGCTGTCGCACGCGACGAGCGCCCGGCCCCGCGCGTCGAGCAACATCCGAGCGATCCGATCGAGCGCGGCAGCAGGCAGCTCCGGCTCGCCGCTCGGGAGACGCGCGACGATCGAGCGCAGACCCGGGTTCTCGTCGGCCAATCGCCGAACGAGCGCGGCGAGGACGAGCGGATAGTCGGACGGTCTCACACGGTGTCGCTCGTCGGCGTGAGCCCCCGTGAGCGACATCCTGCCTTCGAGCTGAACCCATCGGCCCATGAGGCGCGCGCGTCGGTCGGGACGGTGGCCGACCGCCCAGCGACGCGTGTGCTCCGCCGGCGAATGGGCGCTGCCCAGCAGATCCGCGCCCAGCGAGAGCACGAGCTCGGCGCGCTCGAGACGCTCGACCGGAAGAGCGCGCTTGCCGAGGGCGATTCGATTCGCCTCCGCGATCGCGGCGGGCCCGATCGGATCGAAGACCACGTGACGTGCGCCGGTAGCCGCGGTGAACCGTGTGATCGCGAGAAGCGTGCTGGGGCTCGAGAGCGGGCCCGTGACGAGGACCACGTCCTTGCCCGAGCTGCGCGCCGCCGCCAGCGCCTCCGCGACGTGACGATCGAGCTCCGACCACTGGACCGAACGACCTTCGAGGGTCGCGCCGTCGGGCCGATTCGAGTCGTAGAGCGACAGCGGCGCCGCCTGCCCCACGGCACACAGCGCTCCCACGCGCGCGCCCTGTCCCTCGGTGCGTACGTGCCCGTTGACGGGGTGATCGGGATTGCCCTCTACCTTGATGGGGCGTCCGTCTCTCGTCTTGAGCAACACACCACACGCCGCTGGACACCCGCCGCAGCTCGACGCGAACCAGGTGGCACGCCCCGCGACCACCTGCTCGTCGGCCGCGACGAGCGGCAACGCGAATCGCACCGGCGTCTCGCAGGACGACGCGGCGACCGCGGCCGCGCCGAAGCCGACCGTCTTGAGGAAGTCGCGTCGACCGACCGGTCCGAGGAGCCCTTCCGACTCTTCGCGCTCGGGCGACGATTCGGCCGGCGCAGCCGGCTTTCCCTCGTCGTCGAGCTTCGTCCAAAAGGTCGTCACGGTGTCTCTCCTGGGTGCATGGGCCCGTCGGCTCGAACTCGTCCCCTCAGCGGGGCGCGGGGGTGACTTCAGTAGTGGCAGGCGGAGCAATCGGTGGAGGCGAGCCGATCGACTCCGGCGTCGGCGCCGATTCGGGCGTTCGTCTGCCGGTGACAATCGAGGCACCAGCTCATCGTCAGCGGCTGCTCCTGGCGTACCCGTGCCATCGTCTGCACGGGCCCGTGGCAGCTCTCGCACGCCACGTTCGACCGCACGTGCCATCCGTGATCGAAGTAGGCGAAATCGGGAAGGCGGTTGACGCGCACCCAACGAATCGGCCGACCCGTGCGCACGGCGTCGGCGACCTTGGCGAGGTCGGCGCGCCCGCGGGGCGATCGTCCCTGGATCTGCGTGTGGCAGTTCATGCACCGGTCGGCAGGGGGGATCCCCGCGTGCCGGCTGCGCGAGGCGCCGTCGTGGCAATAGTCGCAGTTGATCGAGAACTGCCCCGCGTGGATGGCGTGCGAGAACTCGATGGGCTGGACGGGCTCGTAGCCCTGATTGGTGGGCTCACATCCCGCCGCGACCCACGGGAAGAGGAGGCAGGGCACGAGGACGAGAAGCCGTGACAGAACGGCCTTCGGCCAGGCCCCCTCTTGCTCTCGGGCCTGCCGGCTCGGAGAGGCCTCGGGTGACGGGATGCGTCCCATGACGGCTCACGCCTCCCGCACCCGAACGGCCTCACCCGTCCGATGGGCGTCGTGCGCGGCGTTGGGCCGGTGAGGCTCGGTCGGCGCAGTCGGAGTCTCGCCCTGATCGCCTCGGCGCCGGTTCCAGATCACGAGCTGGTTCGGTCGCCACAGATACGGGATGGGCGCGACCAGCACGTGCACCATGCGGGTGAACGAGAAGATCGCCACGAGCGACCATGCGAGCGTGATGTGGAGCTTCACCGCGAACGGCAGCGGCGCGAGGATCGTGATGTTGGGCTGGAACAGGAAGATCGACCGGAGATAGGGAACGGCGACCTGCGCGTACCAGGAAGAGCCCCAGCGGTGGAACAGCGCGATGTAGATCCCGCTGCCGATGAGCCCGAACAAGATCACGTGAAGGGTCTTGTCCGCGATCGACGTGGGTTGATGCAGCCGCCGATCGGCCATGCGCCGAACGACGAGCGCGATGAGACCGAGAAGCGCCATCGACCCGAACACGAGCGCGGTCACCTCGAGGATCCAGAGTCGCAGAGGATCACCGTTCCAGAGCTGCACCCCGCGAGGGATGGCGAAGCCGATGAGGTGACCGAACAGCACGCCCAGGATCCCGAGATGGAACGGGACCGATCCCCAGAAGAGCCGGCGGCTCTCGAGGAACTGGGACGAGAGGCTCGAGAAGGTGAATCGCTGGCTGCGATACCGCTGGATCGAGACGACCAGCAGCAGGATGATCGCGACGTACGGGAATACCCCGAAGAGCAGCAGATCAAGCATGGCGCCCCTCCATGGCTCCGGCACCGAGGACTTCTCGCTTCAACGGGTCTGCGTGCGACGACAGGACGGGTAGGTGGGCCGAGCGCCGGACGTCCGGCGCGACGCACTCGGCGGCTGCGCGGAGCAGCGGAGCGAACGGGTGGTTGGACCCGTGGAATGCCACGGCGATGGAGCGCATCGCGGGACCCACGATGCCCTTGCGGAGCGCCTCGCGGTCCTCGCCAGGGGGCATCACCGCGAGCAGGCGCAGGACGAGCGGCAGGTGATCGGGCAGCTCCGTGCCGGCGTCGATCCCGTGGTCGCGGAGCTCACCCCGGAGGCCCACGAGGAGCGCGCCACGCTTGTAGCTCTCTCCGAACACGTGCCATCCGAGATCGAGCGTCGCCACGGGGCTGAGATCGAACGTGCGCGTGTAGAGCTCCTGGGCGTCCTCGTCGCTCACGCTCGCTGCCCACGCGCGGAGCGCCGAGCCGGGCTCCATCACGGGAGCTGCCGCTTCGTCCCTCTCGAGGACGGCCAGAGCGTGCGCCAGACGCGACGCATATCCTTCTTCGGGATAGGCGAGCAGGTCGGCGAGCGCCGAGAAGGAATCGGGGAGAAGCGCGGTCACAGTCCCCTCCTCGGCTCGACTCGGGGCCCGAAGCCCGTGAGACCTTTGTATGCCGCGGGATCGTCGAGCGACTCGATCACCTCTTCGCGGTGAGACGGAGGGATGACGAAGCGCTCGTCGTAGAGAGGCAACGAGGTCAGGCGATAGATGGCGTCGGCCTCCTCGGGGGTCGTGTCGGCCTCGCTCAGGAGGCGAGCCACCACGGCGGAGTCGAGGTCACCGACGGTCTGCTGCCTGCGCCAGAGCCGCACCGCGAGCTGCTTCTTCAGCGAGTAGCGCACGTGACCTTCGTTGCCGGCGGAGAAGAGGCTCGCCAGGTACTTCATCGGAAGCCGCGACTCCTCGAGCGAGCCGAAGAGATCGGGAGAGGACGTGTCGTAGACTCCGTCGTTGTTACGCGCCATGACGGGCAGCAACGGGGGCACGTAGAACAGCATCGGCAACGTGCGGTGCTCGGGGTGGAGCGGCAGCGCGAGGTTCCACTCCTTCAGGAACCGCCACACGGGGGAACGCGTCGCGAACTCGAGCACCGACTCGTGGACACCGCTCTTCTGCGCAGCGGCGATGACGGCCGGGTCGGTCGGGTCGAGGATCATCGACTTCTGCGCCTCGACGAGCTGGTCGTCGGGAACGTTGATGGTCTCCTGGATCCGGTCGGCATCGTACAGGACCAGACCCATGTACCGGATACGCCCGACGCACGAGTGGAAGCACGCGGGCGCTTCACCGGCTTCGACGCGCGGGTAACAGAGGATGCACTTCTCGCTCTTGCCCGTGGACCAGTTGAAGTAGGTCTTCTTGTACGGGCACGCGCTGACGCAGAACCGCCACGCCCTGCAGCGCTCCTGGTTGAGGAGCACGATGCCGTCCTCACCTCGCTTGTAGAGCGCGCCCGAGGGGCACGCAGCCACGCACGCGGGATTGACGCAGTGATTGCAGATGCGCGGCAGATAGAAGAAGACGAGCCGCTCGGTCTCGAAGAGCGCCTGCCGCTCGGCCTCGGTCAAGCCCTCGAGGTTGGGATCGTTCTCCGCGTAGATGGGCGAGCCGCCGAGGTCGTCGTCCCAGTTCGGTCCGGCCTCGATGTTCATCGGCTCGCCCGTCAGGAGCGACACCGCCCGCGCGGTGGGCTGGTCCGAGCCCTCCGGGGCGTCGAAGAGATCCTGGTACTTGTACGTCCAGGGCTCGTAGTAGTCGTCGATCGTCGGGAGATTCGGGTTGTGGAAGATCTCCGAGACGCTCGCGGCCTTGCTGATGGCGCGGAGATGGACCTTGCCGTTCTTGCGCTCCCAGCCGCCTTTGTACTTCTCCTGGTCCTCCCACTTCGTCGGGAAGCCGGTACCCGGCTTCGTCTCGACGTTGTTCCACCACATGTACTCGGCACCTTGACGATCGGTCCACACGTTCTTGCAGGCGATGCTGCAGGTGTGGCACCCGATGCACTTGTCGAGGTGGAAGATCATCGAGACTTGGGCACGGACGTCCATGTTCGAGCTCCCGTTAGATCCTGATCCGAAGCGACTGGGTCGACTCCACCCCCCGCCGGGGGGTGGGATCGAGCACACGACGAGCACGGTCTTGGGGCATGGGGCTCAGTACTTGACCTGCGAAGGATCCAGACGGCGCACGAGGACGTGCGTGTCGCGGTTCACCCCGGTCGGGCCCCAGTAGTTGAAGTGATAGGTGAACTGGCCGTATCCCCCGACCATCAGAAGAGGCTTGAGGCGCGTGCGCGTGAGGCTGTTGTGGCCACCCGCGCGACGATTGCCGCGCAACGGTGACTTGGGAACGTTCAGCGTCCGTTCCGGGGAGTGGTAGATGATGCAGACGTTGCGAGGGATGCGCGCGCTGACGGCGGCCCGGGTGACCACCACGCCGTGGTCGTTCCACACCTCGACGTGGTCGTTGTCCTCGATCCCGAGCTCCTCCGCGTCGCGATCGTTGATCCAGAACGGCTCGCCGCCGCGGTTCAGCGTCATCATGCGGAGCGTGTCGCCGTACGTGGAGTGGATGTGCCACTTGCCGTGCGGAGTCAGGTAGTTGAGCAGCTTCGATGGACCGGCGTTCTCGCTGAAGAGCGTGTCGCCGTAGTCCGGCGGCCTCGGCGTCGGCTTGTACGTGGGCAGATGCTCGCCGAAGTCGATGTAGGCCTCGTGATCGAGATAGAAGTGCTGGCGTCCCGTCAACGTCCGCCAAGGCACGAGCCGATCCACGTTGTAGGTGAACGCGGAGTAGGTCCGTTGGTTCTCGATGATCCCCGACCACACGGGGCTCGTGAGCAACCGACGAGGCTGCGCCTGCAGATCCTTGTAGGTCGTGCGCGCTCCGCGGTTTCGCTCGGCGAGATCCGCCAGCGGCAGACCGACCTTCTCCTCCATGAGCTTGTAGCCGCGATAGGCGAGCTCGCCGTTCGTCTCGGGAGCCAAGAGCAGGACGGCGTCTGCGGCGTGCTCGGCGGTGAGCAGCGAGGGATAGGTCTTGCCCTCCCAGGTCACGGTCGGACGCTCGCGAAGCATCTCGTCGTAGAAGTCGGCGCACTCGTACTTGACGCCGTGAGCGCCCAACCCGTTCTCGCGCACGAGGGGTCCGAGCGAGACGAACTTGTTGTGGAGGTTGACGTAGTCCCGCTCGACGACCTTGAGGTTGAACATCGTCTTACCGGGGATCGGCTCGCACTCTCCGAGCGCCCAGTCCTTCATCGTCTCCTGCGCGATCTCGGCGTTCGTGTCGTGCGCCAACGGCGACGCCACGAGATCCTTGACCGGCTTCGGCAGGTGCCGCGCGGCGAGCTCGCTCACCTTGCGCGCGAGCGACTTGAAGATGTCGTAGTCCGAACGGGACTCCCAGACCGGCGGGACCGCCTGCGACAGCGGGTGAATGTACGTGTGCATGTCGGTCGAGTTGAGATCGGCCTTCTCGTACCAGCTCGCCGCCGGCAGGACGATGTCCGAGTAGAGCGCGGAGGTGTCCATCCGGAAGTTCAGATCGACGATCAGATCCATCTTCCCGGTGGGAGCTTCGTCGACCCACTCGATGTCCTCGACCGTTCCCTTGGCCCGCTCCTGCGCAACCATGTTGGAGTGCGTGCCGAGGTAGTGATGGAGCCAGTACTCGTGGCCCTTCGCGCTCGACATGAGCGCGTTTCCGCGCCAGATGAGGAAGACGCGGGGCCACGAAGCAGGGTCGTCCGGCTTCTCCACGCAGAGTCGGAGATCCCGGCTCTTGAGACGTTCCACGGTGTCGGAGATCACCTCGGCTTCGGTCTTCTTGCCCTTCGCCTCCGCCTTGCGGACGACATCGAACGAGCTCTCGGTGAACTGGGGATAGAAGGGAAGCCATCCGCATCGAACTGCTTTGGCATTGAGATCCGCCGTGTGCTTCCCCGCCCACTCTGCGCCCTCCGGCATCGCGCAGTAGTCGGTGTAGTGCTTCTCGTAACGCCACTGATCGCAGTGGATGTAGTGGAACGAGGGAGCGTTCTGCAGCCGGACGGCAGGCAGCCAGTCGCGACCGAAGGCGATCGCCGCCCACGGCGCGACCGGCGCGAGCTTCTCCTGGCCTACGTAGTGGTTCAGCCCACCTCCGTTCTTTCCGACGCAGCCGGTCAGCATCAGGGCGACGATGCCGGACCGGTACATCAGGTTGTTGTGGTACCAGTGGTTGATGCCTGCACCGATGATGATGCAGCACTTGCCTTCGGTCGCCTCCGCGGTCCGCGCCCACTCGCGGGCGAACTGCAAGACCGTGGCACGCGAGACCCCCGTCCACTTCTCCTGCCAAGCAGGCGTGTACGCGGCGTCCTCGTCGTCGTAGTCGGCGGGATAGGCGCCCTCGAGCCCGCGACCCACGCCGAACTGGGCCATCAGGAGGTCGTAGATGGTGGCCACCAGAACGGGACCCTCGGTGGTCTCGACCCGGCGGACGGGAACGCCGCGAAGGGAGATCGCCTGGGAGCCGAACTCCTCGAAGCCGGCCTGAACGACCTCGTCGTGCCGATCGAGGAACGAGAGCTCCGGCTCGAGATCGACGTTCTCCTCGGGATCCTTGTCGGTGAGGTTCCAGCAGCCCTTCTTCGTTCCCCAACGGTATCCCACCGAGCCGCCCACCACGTGAGGGGCGTTGCTCTTCTTGTCCCAGACCAGGAACTTCCACTGGTTGTTCTCGGTCGCGCCGTAGCGGGCGAGCTGCCCGGCGCGCAGCAGACGACCGGGCGTGTAGCCGTCGTCCTTCTTGTCGAGGACGACGAGATGGGTCGAGTCGGTGTACTTCCGGACGTAGTCGAGGAAGTAGGGAGTCTTCTTCTCGTGGTGCCACTCCTTGAGCAGCACGTGGTTGACCGATTGCCAGAAGGCGCCGTCCTGACCCGCGTTGAGCGCCACCCACTGATCGGCGTACTTGGCGACCTGGGAGAAGTCGGGAGAGAAGACGAAGAGCTTGCAGCCGTCGTGTCGTCCCTCGGCGAGGAAGTGCACGTCCGGGGTGCGGGTCATGTTGGGGTTGGAGCCCATGACCGCGATGAGCTTCGAGTGGTACCAGTCTGCGCTCTCCGCGACGTCCGTCTGCTCTCCCCAGATCTCGGGCGAGGCCGGAGGCAGATCGCAGTACCAGTCGTAGAAGCTCAGGTTGATCCCGCCGAAGAGCTGGAGGAAGCGAGACCC
>JADZFZ010000827.1 GCA_020854145.1 Deltaproteobacteria bacterium
CCACCCGCACGCACCAAGACGGGCGCCGTCATCCGCACGGCGGGTGGCGGAGCCGTCTCCGCGGAAGCCCACCAGCGATGGAACACCGCCGTCGAAGCCTGGCGCGCGGCGGCTCAGGCCGGGTGGAACGAGGAGCGCTGCAACTCGGTCGCGGGCGCGTTCGAGGAAGCCGTCGAAGCGCAGAGCGCGGGGCGATTCGCCGAGGCGCACTTCATGGCTGGTCTCGCGCGAATGCGGTGCAACATGGAAGAGCCAGCGCGCCGCTCGTTCAACCAGTCGCTCGCGGCCAACGCTCGCTATTGCCCCGCGCGCGTCCAGGTCGGCGTGATGGCGTACCGCGCCAATCGGAGGGGTGAGGCGCTCTCGGCCTTCCAGCAGGCGATCCGCGACGATCCGCAGTGCACGGAGGGGTACACGAACCTCGCGATCGTGCAGCGCCAGAGCCGCGACGCGGCCCAGGTGCGTGAGGCCCTCAACAATCTGCGACGCGCGCTCGCCATCACGTCGGACTACCTGCCGGCGTTCAACGAGATGGCCGTGCTCTACCTGGACCAAGCGCAGCAGAACCGCCAGATGCTCGATCTCGCCGAGGTCGTGTGCCGTCAGGCGCAGCAGCTCGATCGCAACTACGCCCCCATCTACAACACGTGGGGGCTCATCAACATCCGTCAGGGCGACGTCATCGGAGCGACGGCGAAGTTCTCGCGGGCGTTCGAGCTCGATAACCGCTTCTTCGAGGCGTACATGAACTTCGGCGCGATCACGCTGTCGTTCCGCGGCTACGAAGATGCGCGCAACGCGTTCCAACGCGCCATCGCGCTGCGTGCGCGCAGCTACGACGCGCACATCGGCCTCGGGGTCGCGCTTCGCGGGCTCAACCAGCCCGACGAGGCGCAGCGCGAGTACGAGCGGGCCATCGAGATCGACGGCAATCGCGCCGAGGCCTACTTCAACCTCGGCGTGCTGTGGCAGGACTACCGCGACGGCACGGTGCCGACGCTGCAGCGTGCGCGCGGCTTCTACCAGCAGTTCCTCCAGAAGGCGGGCTCGAGCGAAGCCTTCCGCGAAACGGTCGAGCTCGTCCGTCGACCGTGCCCCGCGCAGACCGAGGACTCCTCGCGTCGCCGACGTGGTCGTCGCGGTCGTCGCACGGCGCAACCGGGATGCGGCCGCATCGCGAACATCGACTTCGCGATCCAGCAGCTGCGGCTGGCTGCCGAGGTCGAGGCCCAAGCAGCTCAACAAGGTGGCGGCGAGGGCGGCGGAGGTGGTGCCGGTGGCGGCGGCGGTGGTGGCGGTGGCGGTGGCGGTGGGGGAGGCGGCGGGGGCCAGTGAGGATCGTCAGAGCCGCTGCCTCGCTGTCGGGGAAAACGGAACCGCGGGAGCGCTGTGGTGTCTCACCGGACGCTCCTCGTTCCACGGTTTGACGGTCGGGTGGTGCTCGGCCTAGGCTTTCTGTTCGTTGGAACGGCATTTTCAGCGGGCTGATCTCTCCCGCGTGTCTGAAGTGGCACTCGTCAGTTGGAGCTGTGACCGAAGGAGCGAAGAGCGATGAAGAAGGCAGTGATGGTGCTCGGTATCCTCGGTGCGATGGTCGTCGCAGCACCTGCGCTCGCGCAGGACGAGGGTGGTGGTGCCGCCGGAGGTGGTGGCGCGGCGGGCGGCGGTGAAGCCGGCGGTCAGCGTCAGTACGCTCAGACCACGACCTACTCGTTCGAAGACGATCTCGTCAGCGGTGATCTCGTGCGCCCCGACGGCGATCTCATGCGCGTGCGTCGACGCGGGCAGCGATCGTCCCTGATCCGGATCCGGGAGCACTTCATCCCGGAGATGCTGAAGTCGGTGGAAAACCTGTAGGCAGTCCGCTCTTCCGAGACGTCCACGGCGTGCCCGTGCCGGGCACGCGCGTGGCGCCGAACGGGTACGCAGCACCCCTGCGGCGTACCGCGGTCACCCTGTTCCAGAGTCCCACGAGGATCGTCGTGGGGTAGTCGAGCCGCCCGCAGTCGGCGGTCCCAAGGGAAGACGATGGAATCGCAAGGCAACCCGAAGATCCCGCTGACTTTCAAGATCTACCAGGGCGAGCAGCTCCTCCGGAGCGAGCGTCTGGTGCAGGACATCATCAAGGTCGGCAAGCTCCCTTCGAGCCATCTGCGGATCGATGATGAGAACGTCTCCCGGATGCACGCCGTCATCGAGGTCACCGGTGAAGACATCTTCATCATCGACCTCGGCAGTGCGGCGGGCACGATCGTCAACGGCAGCCGCGTCAACAAGTGCAAGCTGCAGAACGGCGACGAGCTCAAGCTCGGCGACACCCGCGTGGTGGTCGAGGTCGGCGCCGCCGAGACGGTGACGGACGAAGACGCGACCGTCGTCTCGGACAGTCAGAAGATCCCCGACGCGGCCCTACCGTCGGCGCGTCCTCCCGCCCCGCCTGCGTCGGCGCGTCCTCCCGCCGCCGCGGCTGCGCCTGCTGTGCCTGCTGCGCCTCCGGCTACGCCCGCGGCGCCGGCTGCGCCCGCGGCGTCGCCGTTCGCTGCCCCGGCAGCCAATCCCTTCGCTGCGCCTGCGGCGTTCGGTTTCGGTGCGCCCCTCGCCAACCCGTTCGCTCCGCCGCCGCCGATGGCGAGCGAGGTGAGCGGCGAGGTCGACGAGTCGGATCCCGACAAGGTGCAGTACGGGATCGTGGCGAGCGGACCGCCGGTATCGGCGGACGAGGTCGAGCAGGTCGGAGCCGCGGGTGTCGAGGTCGTGATCATGTGGGGCGACACGTCGGTCCTCCAGGTCGCGCACCTGTCGCCGCCGCGTCCGTATTACGTGGGCGAGTCCGCCGATTTCCTCGTCGGATCCGAGTCTCTCGGCACCGACCGGCTTCCCGTCATCTCGAGCGACGGGATGGGTGTGGCGGTCGTGATCCCGCCCGGCGCGACTGGAGACGTGACGGTCGGCGAGCAGCGGATGAGCTGGGCCGACCTCATCGCACAGGGCAAGGTTCAACCATCGGCCGAGGTGCGAGGCGGGCATCAGTATCCGCTGCCGGCAGGTGCGACGGCGAAGGTCGTGCTCCCGAGCGGGCTCGTGTTCCTCGTCAAAGGCGCGTCGCCGGGTCGAAGGATCAGCGGCGGCTTCATCGGCGCAGTCACGCTCGCGGGCTCGGCGTACACGCTCGTGTCGCTCGGCATCCACTGCGCGTTCCTGTTCCTGCTCTACTTCATGCCGCCTTCTCCCTCGTCGATCTCGCTCGACGTGGTGAACACCGACTCGCGACTCGTGCGCTACATGCTCGAGCCGCCGGAGACGCAGGTCGAGGAGACGCCGGAGTTTCTGAACAACACCGACAACCCCGACGAGAACGAAGGAGGAAAGGGCAAGCGCCACAAGGGCGAAGAAGGCCAGATGGGTAAGCGGGATGCGAAGAAGACCAACAACCGCTACGGCATCCAGGGCCCTGCCGACAACCCCGATCCCCACATGGCCCGCGAGAATGCGCGGACCCAGGCGCAGACGACAGGCATCATCGGCATCCTGCGCGCTTCGAGCGGATCGTGGAACGCGCCGACCTCCGAGTACGGTCGCGACACGGCGCTGGGCAACGACCCGATGAGCGCGCTCGGCGCGCTGATGGGCGACCAGATCGGCGAGAACTTCGGCTACGGCGGCCTCGGCCTGCGCGGCACGGGTCTCGGCGGCGGCGGTACGGGTGAAGGAACCATCGGCCTCGGCAACATCGGCCTCATCGGTCACGGCGCAGGTGGTGGCTCGGGATCCGGTTATGGGCGTGGCTCGGGCTATGGCAGCGGCGTGGGTCGATTCCACGGACGGTCTGCGTCGGTGCCGCGCGTGCGCGCCGGCAGCGCGGCGGTGGTCGGCTCGCTGTCGAAGGAAGTCATCCGCCGCGTCATCCGGCGTCACATCAACGAGGTGCGCTTCTGCTACGAGCGCGCGCTCAACCAGCGTCCCGACCTGCAAGGTCGTGTGTCGGTTCGCTTCGTCATCTCGGCGTCCGGCTCGGTGCAGAGCGCGAGCAACGCGGGCTCGTCGCTGGGCAATGCCCAGGTCGAAGGCTGCATCGTGAGCGCCGTGCGGCGCTGGACGTTCCCGGCTCCGGAAGGCGGCGGCATCGTGGTCGTGACCTATCCGTTCATGCTGCAGTCCGCCGAAGGTGGAGACGAGGGCGGCTGATCGGGCGACGACGACACGCACGACTCGCGCGCGGACGGGACGGCTTCGGAAGAAGCCGTCCCGTCGTGCTTTCCGAGCACGACGCCGCGGTTCTTCGGCAAGAAAAAGATTGAGCCGGCGTGGGTTTGTCTCCTATCATCCCGGCCCATTGCCCTGGTCATCGCACCAGTGGTTTTCCCAAGGAGATCCGGTCCAATGAAGCGCCTGCTGTTGCCAGCGGTCGGGCTGCTCGGTGCCCTCGTTCTGTACGGAGGCAACTGCTCGCGCGCGCGCGTCGAGTCGATGGAAGCCCTCAATCGCGGCGTGCTCGCGGCGCGGCAGAAGCAGTACGTCGAAGCCATCGAAGAGCTCGAGAAGGCGACCGCGATCGATCCCACCAACGAGCAAGCATTCTGGAATCTCGCGCTCGTTCACATGGAGACGCAGAAGCTCGACGCCGCGCGCGCCGACCTGGCGAAGGCCATCGCGGTCAACCCCCAACGCGGGCTCTATCACTATCAGCTCGGCACCGTGAACCAGCAGCAGCAGCGCTGGGATGACGCGAAGTCGGCGTTCGAAGCCGCGATTCGCGTCGATCAAGCTCTCTTCAAGGCCTACTTCAAGCTAGGTCAGGTGCTCGAGGAGATGGACGATCAGCAAAACGCGCTGCGTCGCTACACCGAAGCGGTCCAACGCGGTCCACGGTTCCTCCCGGCATACAGTGCCCTCGGGCGTCTCTACGCCGATCTCGGCTATCTCGATCAAGCCGTGCAAGTGCTGCAGAGCGCTCTGCAGGTGGCGCATCGCGGAACCGAAGAGGAAGCGGACATCCACAACATCCTCGGCAGCGTCTATCAGCAGCAACGCAAGTACGACGAAGCGGTCACGCAGTTCAGGGAAGCGTTGAACATCGTGCCCTCGATGCACGACGCTCTGTTCTCGCTCGGGTGGACCTACTGGCTGCAGGACAATCGCGAGAACGCGCGAATCTATCTGAAGAAGTTCGTGGACACCGCGGGACCGCGCGCTCGACAGGACTACGTGACGGCCGCGAACCAGCGGCTCATCGAGCTGGCGGAGGCTCCCCAGTAGCCAGGGAGCCGGCGCGACGCCGGCGCTGGAGCTCGTCTCCGTGCGCGCCGGAGGCGCCCACGGTGGTCGCGCGCGCGGGATCCGATCGGGCGCTCGATCTGCGTGGACCCCGCCGCAATGCGGTCGTCGCGGGGAATGTGCCGGCGACGGCGGAGGATGCGTGGAACCTCGAGACGGCGAAGCACCTGGAGGACCCGAGCGAACCGAGAAAGGATCGGTCGACGCCGCGATTCGTGCTGCGGCCGCGCACGCGAATGCCGGTGACGTGCGCGCTGCGCGGGCGCGGCTCGTGGAAGAGGAGCGTCAGGAGCGGGGTGACGGGAACCCCGAGCAGCACGCGCAGGTGCTCGTCGCGCTCGCCGACCTGCTCGTCGACAAGTTCCTCGATCCCGTCTCGGCGCTGAAGTGCTGTCAGCGGGCTTACAAGCTGTCCGCGAACGCCGATACCGCGCGTCGAATCGAGCACCTGTGCCGCGTGCTCGGCAAGCTCGACACGGTGGCGCGCCTCATCGATCTGCGGGTGCGCGCCGACCAGAACACGTCGAGCGCTTCTCGGGCCTGCACGGAGCTCGGCGACATCGTTCTCGACCTCGGGGACGAGGAGCGCGCCGCGCAATGGTATCGACGGGCGCTGGAGCTCGACCCGCAGAACGAGCGTGCGCGCTCGTCGGTCGATGACCTCCGGGTCGACGCAGGCGCCATCGAGGCGCACCTCGACAGGCTCGCCGAGGCAGCGGCGACGGCGGCGACGCGGCCGGACGCGAGCGCGGCTTTTCTGCGCGCGGCGCGCCTCGCGCGTCGGTTCGGCAGCGATCGCTACGAAACCTACCTGCGTGCGGCGTCTGCAACGGCGCCCCTCGAGGAGACTCCGGCCATCTTGCTCGAGGGGCTGCTCGCGCGCGACCGGGCGGACGAGCTGCTCGCCCACCATCGCGCGCTGCTCGCGGATGCGGCGGACCCCGCGACGCGGGCGACCATCGCGTCGGCAGTCGCGGTCAGGTGGCTCGGTCGACTCGCCAAACCAGCGCTGGCAGCGGAGTTCCTCGAGCAGGCCGTGCTCCTCGCCCCGTCGCGCTTCGCCGCGTTCGTCGCGCTCCGCAACACGCGCGCAGCGCTGGACGACGAGCGTGCCGCGCTGGACATCGGGATAGCGGCTCTGCGAGCTGGAGCCGAAGCCGGCTCGAGCGACCGCGAGCTGGTCGGTCTCCTGACCGAGGTCACGGAGCTGGCGTTCCGTTCGGGTCTCGACGCCGCTGCGTTCGGTGCGCGCTTGTATCGCGTTTCCAGCAGCGCGCGCGTGCTTGGTGAGATGATGGCGGCGCGCCCCGAGCTTGGGGCGGAGTGGGAGAAGCACGCGAAGATGACGAGCGACGGGGATCAGGAGGGTTCCGTGGCGGAGAGCGCGAGCGAATCGGAGCGCATGCCAGACGAGCGGGAAGCCGAGGCAGCGAGCGCGGCCGAGCCGTCGGCGACGACGACACCAGGCAATGGCGAGCCAACCGTGGATCGCGAGGATCCGCCGGGCGCGGAGGCCGGTGCGACGGCGGCGCCGAGCCCTGGCGACTCGTCGGCGGCACCTGCGGCTGCCGTTCCCGCGCTGAGCGCCGAGGCGAGGGCGAAGCTCGCGGAGCTCGACGAGCAGATCGCGAAGTTCGAGGGGATGAAGCGCTGGAGCGACGTCGTGAAGGCGATGCTCCAGAAGGCCGATATCCTGGTCGATCCGCAAGAGCAGGTCTCCGTGCTCACCGAGTCCGCGCGCCTCTACCTGCAGCGGTTCTCGAACCAGGCCGAGGCGATCAAGGCATACGAGCGTGTTCTCGCCGTCGATGCCACGAACGTCGAAGCCATCCAGCAGCTCGCGGAGATGTACGAGAAGCGCCGCGACTGGGAGAAGCTCATCGACGTCAAGAAGCGAGAGGCGGGCCTGCTCGATCCTGCCGACCGCCCGCTTCGGTACCTCGAGCTCGCGCGGCTCGCGTCGGAACGGATTCGCAAGCCGGAGGTCTGCATCGATCTCTGGCGTCAGGTCGAGGCGACCGATCCCGAGAACCCCGAAGCGCTCGCGCAGCTCGCATCCTTCTACGAGCGTGCTCGCGATTGGGCCGCGCTCGGGGCCGTCCTCGAGAAGCAGGCGAACCTGCTCTCCGATGCCAACGAGCGTCTCGCGATCCTGCAGAAGCTCGGCCTCGTGTACGCGGACAAGCTCGGCGACGACGCCGGCGCCGTGCGCGCGTTCCAGGCGATCCTCGCGCTCTCGCCCGGCGATCGACGGGCGCAGGAGCAGCTCAAGAAGCGCTACGTGTCGCTCCGCGCGTGGGACGACCTCGAGGTCTTCTACGCGCAGACCGAGGGGTGGGACGAGCTGCTCAGGACGTTCGAGCGCGAGTCCGAGCAACAAGGCATCGACCCCGCGATGCGGATCGACCTGCTCTTCAGGGTCGCCCGGCTGTGGGCGGACAAGAAGGGCAAGAAGGACCGCGCGGCAAAGAGCTACGAGAAGATCCTCGATCTCGACCCGACCAACTTCGACGCTGCCCTCGCGCTCGCGCCCATCTACGAGGACGCTGGAGACGCGAAGAAGCTCGCGGGCGTGCTCGAGGTCCGGCTGGGACACACGACGGATCCCGACGAGCGCGTGATGGTCCTGAAGCACGTCTCCTCGCTCTACGAGGAGAAGCTGAAGGACCCGCCACGCGCCTTCGACCGCTCGCTCGAAGCGTTCAAGATCTCGCCCGGCATCGAGGAGCTGCAGGACGACGTCGCCCGCACTGCCGCAGCGACCGGACGCTGGGATGACGTCGTCGACGCCTATCGGTCGTGCATCGGTGCGTCACGCGAAGACGACGAACGTCTCGCGCTCGAGCTGCGCCTCGGCGGCATCCTCGACGGAATCGGTCGGACCGACGACGCCACGCGCGTGTTCGAGTCGGTGCGCGAACGGCAGCCCGATCAGGCGCAAGCCCTCGAAGCGCTCGAAGCGCTCTATCGGAAGACCTCGCGCTACGCGGACCTGCTGACCATCTACAAGCAGAAGGTCGAGCTCGCCGAAGACGCAGCGACGCAACGAGAGGTGCGCTACGCCATCGCCGCGCTCCTCGAGAACGAGCTCGCGGACGCGCCCGGCGCCGTCGCGATGTTGCTCGAGGTCGCCGAGACCTACGGGCCGGAGCCGGAGACCCTCGCGGCGCTCGACCGTCTCTACGAGAAGCAGGGCAAGCACCAGGAGCTCGTCGACGTCCTGGAGCAGCGCATCTCGCTCGGCGCGGTCGCGGACGACGCAGAGCTCGTCGCCGTGAAGTTCCGCCTCGCGGCGATCGTGGAGAAACACCTCGGCGATGCGAGCCGTGCAGTCGACCTCTATCGCGACGTGTTGACGCTGGCGCCCGATCACGAGGGCGCGCGCGAGGCGCTCGAGGCGATGTTGCCCGACGCCGCGCTCGGCGTGCGAGCGGCCGAGATCCTGGAGCCCATCTACGAGACCCGAGGTGACTGGGATCGGCTGATCCGCGCGAACGAGATCCTCATCGGATCCGCGACGGAAGTCTCGACGCGGGTCGAGCTGCTGACGAAGATCGGCGACACGGCATCGGAGCGTCTCGGCGACGGCGCGCGTGCGTTCGATGCCTACTCGCGCGCGACGCTGGAGGCTCCGGACCGCGAGGGCGTGCGCGCGAAGCTCGAGATCCTGGCTGCCGAGCTCGAGCGGTGGACGGCGCTCGTCGATCTCTACGCCGGCATCGCGGAGAAGACCCAGGACGCGGTTCTGGCGCGGACGCTCTGGGTCAAGGTGGCGAGCGTCCACGAGGAGCAGACGGCCGACGTCGACGCGGCCGTGGCGGCGTACAACCGCGTGCTCGCCGCCGAGCCTTCCGACGAGGAGGTGCTCGCGGCGCTCGAGAGGCTGTTCACGCGCACGTCGCGGTGGACGGACCTGCTCGGCGTGCTGCGCCGGCGGGTGGAGCTCTCAGCGGATCCCGCCGAGAAAGAGACGCTCCTCGGGCGCATGGCGTCGATCCACGAGGAGGCGCTGTCGCAGCCCGTCGAGGCGATCGCGTGTTATCGCGAGGTGCTGTCGATCGATCCGACCTCGGCGGCCGCGCTCGGTGCGCTCGACGGGTTGTTCGAGCGCCAGAAGCTCTGGACCGATCTCGCCGACAACCTCTCGCAGCAGCTCAACCTCGCGTCGGAGCCCGAGGCGCGCGTTCCGCTGATGCTGCGGCTCGGTCTGCTCCGCGAGAAGCAGATGAGCGACGTCGAGACGGCCATCGAGACGTATCGCTCGGTGCTCGAGATCGACGCCGGCAACGAAGCTGCGCTCGAAGCGCTCGAGCGTCTGCTCGGCTCCACCGAGCACCAGACGATCGTGGCCGAGATCCTCGAGCCCATCTACCGCGAGACCAACGACTGGCAGCGCCTCGTCAACGTCTACGAGATCCAGGTGCAGCACGCGGAATCGGCGGAGCGGCGCGTCGAGCTGCTGCACCGCATCGCGGAGCTGTTCGAGCTCGCGGGCGACGACCCGACCAAGGCCTTCGAGAGCTTCGCCCGCGCATTCAACGAAGACTCCGCGCGCGACGACACGCAGCAAGCGCTCGAGCGGCTGGCGCGCGTGGGCTCGTGGTACCCGGAGCTCGCGGAAGTCTACGAAGCGCGCATCCCCGCGCTCGAGGAGCCCGAGCCGCAGCTCGCCGCCGCGCTCCACATGAAGGTCGCGGCGATCCACGAAGAGCAGCTGAAGGACGAGAACGCGGCCATCGCGCACTACCGTCGTGTGCTCGAGATCGACGAAGCGCACATGGATGCGGCGACCGCGCTCGAGCGCATCTTCCAGGTCGCGGAGCGCTACGAGGAGCTCGCCAAGATCTACCTCGTGAAAGCGCAGATCCTCGAGGATCTCGAGGAGAAGAAGCAGTATCTCTATCGCGCGGCGGGCATCTACGAGGAGCTGCTCGAGCGACCGCAGGACGCGGTCGAGGTCTACACCAAGGTCCTCGCGGCAGACTCCGAGGACATCCGCGCCCTCGACAAGCTGATCGAGCTCTACCTCGGGCTCGAGAAGTGGAACGAGGTGCTCGAGGTCTACACGCGCAAGGTCGACCTCGTCTCCGACGTCACCGAGAAGAAGCAGATCCTCGTCGAGGTCGGCACGGTCTACGAGCGCGAGATCGGCGACATCGACAAAGCGATCGACGGCTATCAGCGCATCCTCGAGCTCGATCCCGACGACCTCACCGCGATCAATCGGCTCGACGCGCTCTATCAGGCGTCGGCGAACTGGCGCGAGCTGCTCGGGATCCTCGAACGCGAGGCGGAGCTGTCGCGCGATCCAGCGGAGGCGATTGGCTTCCGTTACCGCGTGGCGGAGCTCTGGGATCGTCATCTGGGCGACGTGCCGCGCGCGATCGAGGGCTATCGCGAGATCCTGCAGGTCGCGCCCGACCACGAGCCGACCATCGCAGCGCTCGAGCGCCTCATCTCCGAAGGCCGCGAGCCGGTGCTCGCCGCGGGCGTCCTCGAGCCCGTGTACCAGTCGGGCGGCGAATGGGCCCGGCTCATCGCGGTGCACGAGGTGCAGCTGAAGCACGAGCAGGATCCGCTTCGCCAGGTCGACCTGCTCCACCAGATCGCGGACCTCTACGAGTTCCAGCTCGATCAGCCGCGCCAGGGCTTCGAGACGTTCGCGCGCGCGCTGCCGCTCGACAACGCCAACGACAAGACGCTCGGCTCGCTCGAGCGTCTCGCCGAGCAGCTCAACGCGTGGGGCGAGGTCGTCGCCTGGTACGACCGCGAGATCGACCGCCTCGGCGACGAGCCCGCCAAGCTCGTCGACCTCGGGATTCGAACCGCGCAGCTCTACGAGGTCCAGCTCGGCAACGTCGATCGTGCGATCGATCGGTACCGCAAGGTGCTCGAGGTCGAGCCCGAGAACGCGCAGGCCATCACCTCGCTCGATCGCCTCTTCGAGGCCACCGAGCGCTGGGAGGAGCTGGCGGGCGTTCTCGAGCGCGAGACGACCCTGGCGGCGTCGCCCGAAGAGGTGCTGGAGCTCCAGTTCCGCCTCGGACAGCTGTTCGAGACGCGTCTCGGCGACCTCGATCGGGCCGTCGCGCAGTACCGCGAGATCCTCGGGGCCGCGCCCGAGCACGGGCCGACGTTGCGTGCGCTCGAGCTGCTCTTCACCGAAGGGCACAAGGCGACCGAGATCGCCGAGATCCTGGAGCCGCTCTATCGCATGCAGGAGGCATGGGAGCCGCTCGTCGGCGTGCACAAGGTCCAGCTCGAGCACATCGAGGACAAGGCCGATCGCATCGGGCTGATCCATCGGATCGCCGAGCTCTGCGAAGAGAAGATCAACGATCACGCGCGCGCGTTCGAGTGGGAGCTCGTCGCGCTCGCGGAGGATCCGACCGACGAGCACACCAATGCCGAGGTCGACCGTCTCGCTCGAATCCTCGACGGGTGGTCGGACCTCGCCAACGCGCTCGCGAACATCCTCGAGCAGACCGAGGACGACGCGACGAAGACGGCGGTGGGCAAGAGGCTGGCGCGCGTCTACGAGACCGAGATGCTCGACACGCAGCGCGCGGAGGAGAGCTACCTCTACGTGCTCGGCGTCGACGGGCACGACCGCGAGGCTCTCGAGGCTCTCGACAAGCTCTACGCAGCGGCATCCGCGCACGAGCAGCTGTCGCAGATCCTCGCGACGCGCATCGAAGCGAGCGAGGACGACGAGGAGAAGGTCGAGCTCCACTTCAGGCTCGGTCAGCTCTTCGAGCACGACCTCGGGCAGGTCGACGAGGCCATCGCACACTACCGGCTCGTCATCGACCAGCTGAACCAGCAGCACGCCGAATCGATCCGCGCGCTGCAGAACATCTACACCTACCAGGAGGACTGGCCGCACCTCTACGAGATGTACGAGCGCGAGCTCAGCGTCGTCAGCGGCGACTCGAACCAGGCCGAGATCTACGCGCGCATGGCGCACCTCGCGGCCGATGCGCTGAACGACGTCCCGCGCGCGGTGGAGCTCTGGGCGAAGGTTCTCGACATCCGCGGCGAGGACCCCGAGGCGCTCGCGGCGCTCGGCGACCTCTACGCTCGCCAGGAGAACTGGCGCGACCTGGTCGACATCCTCGAGCGGCAGGTCTCGATCGCCGAGGACGACGAGCACCGCATCGGGCTCTTCACGCGCTTGGGCCAGGTGTGGGGCGAGAAGCTGGGCCGCGACCGCAACGCGCTCGACAGCTGGCAGCGCGTCCTGGAGCTGGATCCGGGCCGCACGGAAGCGCTCTTCGCGATCGCATCGATCCACCGGACGAACTCGGCGTTCCACGAGCTCGTCGAGACGTTGACGCGCATCATCGAGGTCGGCGCAGCGACGCTGGAGGACCAGGCGCTCCGCGATGTGTACGCGGAGCTCGGCCGTCTCTACACCGAGCAGCTCCAGCAGCCGTACGACGCCATCGACGCGTGGCGCCACGCGCTCGAGATCCGTCCTGACGACCTCGAGGCGCTCGACGCGCTCGACGCGCTGTACCGATCCGAAGGCCAGTGGGAGCAGTGCATCCAGATCACCGAGAAGAAGGCGCAAGTCCTGCCAGGTCAGGAGGAGCGCATCGCGCTCCTGCTGTCCGTCGCGGACATGTGGGACCAGCAAGTCGGCGAGAAGGATCGCGGGGTCTCGGCGTTCGAGCGGATCCTCGAGATCGATCCGTTGCACGAGCAGGCGTTCACGCGCATCGAGCAGCTCCACAAGGATGCTTGGCGCTGGGAGCAGCTCGTCGAGCTCTACCTCGGGCGCTTCGAGAACATCGACGACCGCGACGAGCGGATCGGTCTGCTGCGCAAGATCGCCGAGGTCTACGAGAAGGAGCTGAAGGAGCCGGGCCAGGCCTTCGACTCGCTGCTCATCGCGTACTCGGAGGACTACGCGAACGAGGGCACCGCGCTCGAGGTCGAACGGCTCGCGGCCCTCACCAACAAATGGAGCGAGCTCCTCAACCACTGCAACGCCGCGTTGCAGGAGGTCACCGACCATCAGACGAAGGTCGCGTTGTGCCTGAAGATCGCGAAGTGGTACGGCCAACAGCTCGGCCACCCCGAGTACGCGATCCCGTACTACCAGCAGATCCTCGCGCTCGATCCGAACAACCTCGCGACCTATCGCGAGATGGCCGACCTGTACCGACGGCTGCAGCAATGGCCGACGCTCGGGCAGGTGCTCGGTCGCATGCTGACCGTCTGCCGCACCGACGACGATCGCAAGGAAGTCCTCGTCCAGATGGGCGAGCTGCTCGAGAAGCAGATGGGCCAGCAGGACGAGGCCATCAAGTACTACGTGCAGGCGACCGGAATCGACCGGCTCCTCATGTCCGCGCTGAGCGCGCTCGAGCGCCTCTACCGCCAGCGCGCCCAGTGGACCGAGCTCGTCGATGTCCTCCGGAACAAGGCCGAGGCGCTCTCCGACGCCGAAGAGATCGTCGACGTCAAGCTCTCGCTCGGCGAGCTGTACGAGCTGCGCATCGAGTCTCCCGAGGACGCGATCCGCACCTACCGCGAGGCGCTCGAGCTGTCGCCCGGGCAGCTCGACGCGCTCAAGGGTCTGGAGCGTCTCTTCGCGATCCGCGAGCGCTGGGCCGAGCTGCTCGACGTGCTCGAGCGTCAGCTCGACGTGGTCGCGTCCGACCGTGATCGCATCGCGCTCCTGGTGCGCATCGCCGCGATGCACGAGGAGCAGTTCCTCAAGCCGGACCTCGCTGCGCAGCGGCTCGAGCAGGTGCTCGACGTCGATCCGAGCAGCGAGCAGGCGCTGGACGGGCTGGCACGTCTCTATCGATCGATGGGGCGCTGGCAGGACCTCATCCAGACCTACGAGAGACACATCGCAGCCGCGGTCGAGCGCCAGCTCAAGATCGACCTGTTCCGATCGATCGGGCGCGTGTACGAGAACGAGCTCAAGGATCTCGACCGCGCGGTCGACGCGTACGTGAACCTGGTCGCGCTCGACGAGGACGACGAGGACGGGCTCGACTCGCTCGCACGCCTGTACGAACGGCAGGAGAGCTTCGGTCAGGCGCTCGAGTGCATGTCGCGTCTCGTGCGCGTCGTGCGCGATCCGGATCGGCAGGTCGAGCTGCGATTCCGCATGGGTCGCATCCTCGACGAGCAGCTCGGCGATCGCGGCGGCGCCATGGAGCACTTCCAGGCGGCGCTCGACATCGACGTCGGTCACCTGCCGTCGCTCGAGGCGCTCCGGCGAATCTACGAGGACTCCGGCGATTGGTTGAGCGCGAGCCGCGTGCTCGAGCGCGCCGTCGAGTACACGGAGCAGCCGCGCGCGAAGGCGCGTCTCCTGACCGACCTCGGGTACATCTACCGCGACAAGCTCGACGAGCCGGGTCCGGCCGTCACGTCGTTCGAGGCGGCGCTCAAGAACGACCAGGACATCGACGAAGCCGCGTTGCCCTTGGTCGACGTGTACGTCGCCGAGGAGCGATGGGCGGATGCGCGGCCGCTGCTCGACATGCTGGTCAAGCGTGCGCAGAAGCGCGAGCCGGCCGAGCAGCACCGTCTCTGGTTCACGTACGGCGAGACGGCGACGCGCCTCAACGAGGACGACCTCGCGCTCAAGGCCTTCACGCAGGCCTACAACCTCGATGCGACTCACCTACCGGGCCTGCGCGGCCTCGCCGAGTCGCACTTCCGCCTCAAGGACTGGGAGAAGGCGTTCAAGTTCTTCCAGATGATCCTGGTCCACCACCGGGACGCGCTCGATCGCGAGCAGACGACCGAGGTCTTCTATCGGCTCGGCGTGGTCAAGCGCGAGCAGGGCGAGCGGCGCAAGGCGCTCAACATGTTCGACAAGGCCCTCGAGCAGACGCCGACCCACCGTCCGACGCTCGAAGCGATGCTCGGCCTCTACGAGTCGCAAGGCGAGTGGGAGCAGGTCATCCACTTCAAGAAGCAGCTGCTCGAAGTCTCCAACGACGAAGAGAAGTACACGCTGCACAACGAGATCGGCGACCTGTGGAAGGACAAGCTCTCGAACGTGCAGAAGGCCATCCAGGCCTACGTCGAGGCGCTCGAGCTCCAGCCCAAGAACCACGTGATGTTGCACAAGCTGCTCGGCGTCTACCAAGAGGCCAAGCAGTGGG
>JADZFZ010000828.1 GCA_020854145.1 Deltaproteobacteria bacterium
GACGAGGACGAAGAGGAAGAAGAAGAGGAAGAAGAGGACGAGGACGTCGATGACGAGGACCTCGGTCTCGACGACGACGAGGAAGAGCCCGAGGAAGACGAAGAGGAGCGGTAACGCCTCGTCCTCGGGACCAGGCTCCCTCTCCCCGAACGGGGAGAGGGCCGGGGTGAGGGGCGAGCGCTCGACGATCTCGTTCTTCGGTCTAGCCCTCGTGGCCGCGTTGGCCGCTGCCTGTGCGCCGACGCTGTCGTCATCCTCGTCGACGTTCCTCGCACGGCTGGCGGAGGGAACGCGCGCCGAACGCCATGGTCGCGATCTCGAGGCCGCTCGCGCGTACGGACGCGCGGCCGCGGCGGCCGATCGGCGCGTGGACCGCGACGAAGCGCTCTATCGCCAGTCTCGCTCGTTGATCGACGCGGACCGAGCGCGTGCAGCGCTGCCGATCCTCGATCGCCTCGCAGCGACGCGTCCGGTCTCGCGGCGAACGGTGCGCGCGCTCTACGACTCGGCGCTGCTGCGCCTGGGGCTGGGCTTCGAGGGGCGAGCCCGCGCCGATCTCGAGCGTCTGGTCCGCCGGCATCCGGATACGGGGTTGGCCGCGCGCGCGCTCGCCACGCTGCTGCGGGTGCTCGACGCAGGCGACGCTCCGGGGCCGAACGCCGATGGGGACGCGAGCCCTCCGCGAGCCGACTCGCGAGGCGACGCGCTCCTGGCGAGCCTCGTTCGAGACCGGCGAGTCTCGGCGAGCGAGCTCGGCGACAACGTCCTCTACGAGCAAGCGCGTCGGCGCGAGGGGCGGCGCGACATCGCGGGCGCACGACGCGCGCTGTCGTTGCTGGTCGACCGTTACCCGTACCCGTTCGGCCAGCTCTGGGACGACGCGCTGTGGAACCTGGCACGCCTCGACGTGCAGTCGGGACGTCCGCGCGACGCCCTCGGGCACCTCGAGCGCATGGTCGCGGTCGCGGAGCGGTCGGACTTCAATGGCAGCTACATCCGGCCCCGGATGTCGGCCGCGCAGCTCCGCATCGGCGAGATCCTGCGCGACGAGCTTCACGATCTCGACGGAGCGCTCGCTGCGTTTCGGGCGTTGCCGAGCCGTTTCCCGGACTCGATCCATCGCGACGACGCGATGCTCGCGGTCGCCGACATCCTCCGCACGCGCGGCGACCGCGACGAGGCTTGCGCGCTCTACCGAAGGGTGGGGTCGCCCGACGCGCGGGGTCGCGCCGCCCGCGCCGCCCGTGCCGCTGCGTCGGCACACTGCGGAGCGCCCGAGCGCTGACCGCGAGCAAGACGTCTGGGAGAAAGAGCAAGACGTCTGGGAGGAGCAAGACGTCTGGGAGGAGCAAGACGTCTGGTGGGAGGAGCAAGACGTCTGGGAAGATCCCGGCAAGGCCCCCTCTCCCGGATGGGAGAGGGTGGGGGTGAGGGCGACCGTACCGCGCGATCAGCTCGGGAGCGCAGCGCGCAGCGCGACCTCGGCCGCGCGCTCGCACATCGCGCGATCGACGTCGAGGTGCGTGACCAACCGGATGCGTCGCGGCCCGATCGCGTGGGCGAGCACGCCTTGCTCCGCGGCGCGCGCGACGAACGTCTCGCCGTCCACCGATCGCAGGTCGAAGATCACGATGTTCGTCTCGACGCTCGTCCGATCGATCTCCACGTGCTCCGACGTCGCGAGCGTGGCCGCGATCGCCGCAGCGTTCGCGTGATCGTCTCGCAGGCGCGCGCGATGGTGGTCGAGCGCGTGCAGCGCGCCCGCCGCGATGACGCCGGCTTGTCGCATCCCGCCGCCCAGCATCTTGCGGAACCTTCGCGCGCGCTCGACGACCTCGCGCGGGCCGGCGATCACCGAGCCGACCGGCGCGCCGAGCCCTTTCGAGAAGCACGCCGACACCGTGTCGGCGTCGGCCACGAGCGCAGCCTCGGAGCTCCCGGTCGCGGCGGCGGCGTTCCAGATGCGCGCGCCGTCCATGTGCAGACCGAGGCCGCGTGTGCGACAGAACGCCGCGATCCGCGCGATTGCATCCGCCGGGAACACGCGGCCGCCCGCGCGATTGTGCGTGTTCTCGACCGCGACGAGCGACGTGCGCGGCAGGTAGTACGCGTTCGGCTTCGTCGCCGCTTCGACGTCGCTCGCGTCGAACGTCCCGCCACGTCCGGCGACCGCGAACTGCACGCCCGCCCACGCCGCTCCCGCGCCCGATTCGTACCAGGCGACGTGCGCGCCTTCGCCGACCACGACCTCGTCACCGGGACGCGTATGGCAGAGGAGCGCGATCTGATTGGCCATCGTCCCGCTCGCCACGAAGAGCGCCGCAGCCTTTCCCAGCACCTCGGCCGCGCGCCCCTCGAGCGCACGCACGGTCGGGTCCTCGCCGAACACGTCATCGCCGACGGCGGCGTCCGCCATCGCGCGACGCATGGCGGCGGTCGGTCGTGTGACGGTGTCGGAGCGAAGATCGACGACGGGCTCGCGTGTCATGGCGCGCGAGCGTACACGTCAACTCGGGACCAGGCTCTCTCTCCCCGAATCGGGAGAGGGTCGGGGTGAGGGGCGAGCGCCCGACGAGCTCCGAGTGAGCCCGAGCCCGCGGCCACGACGTCGGACGATGCGACGCGCCACGACACTCGACGCGAGCACCACGAGCGCCCAGGCCACGGCTGCATCGTGCCGCGCGCCGCGCCCTTGCACGACGCTGCATCCGCTCCAGAACGGAAGCGGGATCGTGTGGAAGCACGCCTGTTCCGGGCTCGTTCCGATCGAGCCTGCGAGGTCTCGTGTCGCGAGCGCGAAGCAGACCTCGCCAATCGCCTGGTTCTCGGGGAGGCGCACCCGCACCTCTCCACGGGCATCGCGGGCCGGGACGCGCACGATCTCGCGCGGCGGAGTGCCGGGGGCGCCCACGTGGAAGGCGCGCAGCTCGAGGTGCTCGGTCCCGAAGTCGTCGGCGAGCCCAACCGTTCGGATGCGCATCTCGTAGCGCACGCCCGACGGCACGTCGCAGATCTGCTCGATCTCGATCGCGTCCCAGTCGATGGCCTCGGGGGCGCCGAGCGACGGCGGGGCCGTGTCGAGCGCATCGATCACCGTGAACGCGAAGGCCGTCGACGCGCCGCTGCCCAGATCGGGTGCGCCTGCCGTGTAGAGACCGGGCGCGAGCGGCACGGAGGGGCTGAACACGAGCTCGCGCACCTCGCTCGTGATCACGCCGCCGACGAGCGAGCCTTCCGCGTCGCGCACGGTGAGCAGCTCCACGCCGGTCATCGATGCGGCAGGCCCGTAGCGCACGCGGACCCGCGTGTTGCGCGGGACGCCGGTGGCGCCGTCGGCCGGGTACGTCGCCTCGATGCGCGCGAGCTCGGGGCACGTCGTCGATGCGCTCGGGACGCTCGCATCCGTCGTCGTGGCCGCGTCCGGGCTCGAGGCGTCCGCCGGCCCCGCATCGGGCGGCCGGCCGGCGCGTGCGCTCGACGCGATGGCCACGCACGCGACGACCAAGGCCCCGGCGGGGGCGTCGATCCAGCGCCGCGACCGACCGCGTCTCACTCGCAAAACGTCGCCTCGCAGGCGCCGAACGCCTCGTCGGTGTCGCCGTCGCGGTCGCCGTCCCACCGGTCCACGCAGCAGAGCCCGAGCGACACACAGCAGTCGTGCGTCACTTGCCCATCGGGCGCCGCGCCGAACGGACCGTCGCCCGCGCAGACGCTCGGGGGATCTTCCTCGCTGCAGCCGCCCCAACCGAACCCATCCGCCTGGCACACCTGGCGCCCCCAGATCTTGCAGAACGAGATGAAGCAGATGCGCTCCGATGCCGGCACGCAGACTTCGCATCGCCGCGGGCACGCGCTGTAGCTCCCGGCGATGCAGATCGACTCCCCTCCGTTCGGGCAGGGCAACACCTCGACACCCTCGTCGGTGCTTCCGTCACAATCGTCGTCGCGCCCATTGCAGACTTCCAGCTGCGCCACGCATCCGTCCCCGTCGCGCGCGTCCTGCACCCGAGCGTCTCGGCCTGCGTCGCGCCCCGCATCCGGCGGCGCGACGACCGCGCTTCGCGACCCATCGGGCACATCCAGCCCCTCGCGCGAGCACGCAGCCCAGAGCACGCCGGCCACTCCGATCCAAGCGACCGACCGTGCTCCAGCGATGCGCTCCCGGATCATCGTCGCTCCTTGACGGAGGCGCCTTTTTAAGTACCGTACGCGCCTCTTCGCGAGCCCCGCCATCTTAGCTCAGGGGTAGAGCAACGGTTTCGTAAACCGTAGGTCCGGGGTTCAAATCCCCGAGATGGCTCC
>JADZFZ010000829.1 GCA_020854145.1 Deltaproteobacteria bacterium
CCTAGCCCAGCGTCCGCGCCACGTCCCCCCGTCCTCCGGCACCAGTTCCAGCTCCAGGAAGACTTCGCCGGTCGGCGGGCCTATTCGTAGCTCCCCCGAGTACAGGAACAGCCACGCGCGTATCAATAGGCGGTCATCATGGATGCTGGCGCCGACGATACCCCGCAGACGAAGATCCAAGACGCTGGCGTCCCGGTCCTCGGACTCGACCTCCACCGAGAATCCGGCGCCGAAACTCGTCTCGGACTGATGCAGTCGTAGCGGACGACGGACCGACGTGCTCAAGACGGCAACTGCCTGCGAGGCCAGCAGCATCCAGCGGTCGGGCCCGTAGCACTGGTCGCGTTCCAGCCAGCCGGACATGAACACGACGTCTTCAATTGGGTTCATCTGGCTGACCTCAACCCCGCGAACAACGACGTCGGGGCCGTCGCCGCGCCGAGCGTCGCGATCTTCTCGCGGAACTGCACGCCGTCGGCGCGGTCGTCGGCGCCGACGAAGGGCGCTCGGACGAGCCACGCGCGCGGGCGAGCGTATGGCCCCGTCTTCGCGCGCGGCACCGGATCCGCCGGCACGAAGGCCTCCTTCTCCCACGCCATGTTCGGCATCGGAGCCCCTCGCAGGTGCGCCAGCTCCGCGCGCGCGAGCTGCTCCGCCTTCGCGCCATCTCGAGTTCCGAGCCCGAGCGCTGCCTTGATCGCTCCCACCGTTCGACGGAGGGTGCGCTCGTCGTCGAACACGCATCGGAGCGAACGTCGCAGCTCGCGCCCGACGCTCCGCACGAAGCCGCGCACTCTCGGATCATCCGTCCACACGGCAGAGCCCAGGCGCTCGATCCCCGACGTCAGACGCAGCACGAATCGCTGCCATTCGAGCGCCAACGAGAGCTGCTCGAAGCCGAGCGTCCAGCGCGCCGACGACGCGGCGCGCGCGCCTGAGATCGACCACACACCCACGAACGGCGAGCCGACGACGAGCGGAGTCTCGAGGTCCACGACGCGTCCGTCGAGCGTCACGTTGTTGTCGAGATAGAGCCACGAGACGCCGTGCTCGAAGAGGCGATCGAGGTTGCGCAGCCCGTTCTCGAAGCCGGATCGCAGCGCGCGCGCGATGGCGCGAGGCTCGCCCTCGAGGCGTGCGCCGGCCTCGCGGGGCGACGGAAGCGCGAAACGCTCCATGGCGAGGAAGAGATCGGCCACGCGCCTCGGGCTCGGAGACACGGTCTCGAGCGCCCAGAGCACGTTCGACGGACGCGCCCAGCCCGACGGCTTCACCGTCAGCGCGGCCATGTGCGCGTCGGCCGGCGTCGCGTCGGGACGTGCGCTGGTGCGACCCGCAGCGACGTGACGACGCTCGTCGGTCGTCATCTCGCGCAGCAACATCGCCTCGCAGGGCACGATCGCGTCCCCGAGCCCGCGCGCACGGAGCCACAGCGTCACGGCCCGCTCGCGGATGGCCGAGCCGACCGAGAGATGACCGCTGCCATGGTATCGCTCGGCCGGGTCGTTCCAGTTGCCCATCGCGAAGGTGCGGCCGATGCCCTTGACGTAGCGCCCGTCGTGCACGCCGGCGCGGCCCGCTCCATGGCGGCCCGGCCAGCTCCCCGACGGTGCGAGCTGATGGTCGAACCACGCGACCCGTTCGTCCTCGAAGTCATCGAGCGCGAAGGCACGCACGCGTCCGAGATCCACCTCGATCGCGTGGCGGGCGTAGGTGCGTCGCTCGGCGACGAAGGACGACGCACGAACGGGTACCGGATCGCTCCAGAGACGTGGGGGATGGCGCAGGCTCATGGCGCTCGGGAGCGAGCGTAAGCCATCGGGCGCACGGCTTCGGCGGCGGCGCGGGGCCCGTCGCTCAACACTCGTTTCCGCGGCGACCCGTACGCGCGCGCTCGGGTAGATTCGGCCGATGTTCGTCTCGCAGTCGATCCAGCGGCCCGGCGGGATCAACGTCTTCGGCTCGTGTCTGATCCGGGTGGAGCCCGACTACGCGTCGCTGCGGTTCGCGGTCACGCGCCTCGCGCCCCAACCGGGACCCGCGTTCGAGCAGGCGAGCGCCGGGGCACGCAAGGTGCGCGAGCTGCTCGTGGGCGAAGGGGTCGCCGAACGCGACGTGCGCACGTCGCAGATCACGTTGGAGCAAGCCTACGAGGGCTACAACGAAGCGCGGCGCTTCGTCGGTTACCGCGCCCGCGTCGCCTTCCAGGTGAACCTGCACCGGCTCGACCGCTTCGAGACCGTCGTCGTGGGCGTCGTCGATGCGGGCGGCGATCAGATCGAGAACGTGACGTTCAAGACGAGCCGTCTGCGCGAGCTCCGCGACGAGGCGCGAAAAGGCGCCGTGCTCGCCGCGCAGCGAAAGGCCGGGATCTACGCGGAGGCGGCCGGCGCGAGCGTCGGTCCCGTGGCGCACATCGAGGACGTCAACGCGGACGACGTCAGCCGGCGCAGTCACATGGCCGACGTCGATCTCGCGGGCCACGACGAGTCGCCGCTGTCGGGCGCCGACAATCCCGGCAGCATCGTGGTCGCGGCCGCCGTGATGGTCTGCTTCTCGCTGCTGCACGGCGGGCCTCGATCGTGAGCCGCGCCCGCCACCCTCCGACGTGGTCGCGGAGACCGCGCGGCCCAATGGATCGTGCTCGCCGCGTGTCGGCACGGGACCGCCGATGAGCTCACGACGACGAGGGCGTACGCGGCTTGCACGACTGGGGTGGGCCCTGCCGTCGCTGCTCGTCGCGGGTCTCGCGCCTGCGGGACCGGGCGCCGGCCAGAGCCGTTCGACGCCCACGGCACCGACGCAGCTCGTGCCCCCCGCGGGCGACGGTTGGGAGCTCGCGCTCTCGGGGACGAGCCAGGCGACCTACGGCGAGCCGTACCACCTCAGCGGCACGGCCTATCGCGTGAGCGGGCTGGCGACTTTGCGTCCCGCGCCGGGCGCGCAGGTGCGTGTCCGCATCGCGACCTCGACGTTGCCACGAGAGACCATCGTCGAAGCGCGCGCGACCGCCGACCGCGAAGGCCGGTTCACGGTGGCGCTGGCGGTACCGGATCGACCGATCGCCGGGCCCAGAGTCGAGGTCGAGCTCGGCGAGCGCGTGTTCGAACGAGCGCTCGCGATCGGCTCCGGGCTCGCGGTGGACCTGCTGACC
This sequence comes from Deltaproteobacteria bacterium, assembly GCA_020854145.1. GTDB lineage: Bacteria > Myxococcota_A > Polyangia > Polyangiales > JADZFZ01 > JADZFZ01. The sequence continues at coordinate 3,155 of JADZFZ010000829.1, forward strand.
GACCGCGCGATGTACGAGCCCGGCGAGCGCGTGCACGTGCTGGCTCGCGTGCGCGCGAGGCGACGCGGCGCACCTGCGCGCGGGCGCTCGATCCGCCTGCGCATCGCGACCCCGGCGGGCGATTCGCTCGCGACCGAGGTGCTGACGACTGCGCAGAGCGGCGGCGCGAGCCTGCGCGTCGCGATCCCCGCAGGCGCGGTGGACGGCACCTACGCGGTCGAGGCGAGCGTCCTCGGCGGCGGATCGAGCGCGTCCGCGACGCGTCACGTCCGCGTCGGTCGACGCACGGTCGAGCGGTTGCTCGCCGAGCTCGAGCTGGATCGCGCGGTGGTCGCCCCGGCCGCGCGCCTCCGAGGGACGGTCCGCGTGCGTGCCCCGAGCGGAGCCCCGGTGCGTCAGGCGCGCGTGCTCGTCCGCCCCGCCGACGGCGCTCCGACCACGGAGGTGCGCACCGACGACGCGGGTGAGGCGCGCTTCTCGGTGCTCGCGCCCGCCTTTCTCGCGGGCGACTCGGCGCCGGCCGTCGCGTTCGCTCGCGTCGTGCACGCGGCCTACGGGACCGTGGAGACCCGCGCGCCGTACACGCTCGCCCGCGTTCCGTGGACGGTGAGCGCCGTCGCACACGGCGGCGCGCTCGTGCCCGAGGTCGACCACGAGGTCTACCTCGCCATCGGCGACGTTCGCGGAGGCGCGCCACCCGTCGGCACACCCGTGGAGGTCAGCGGTGCCGCCGTGCCCGGAGGGCGCCTGCGCGCGACCACGGACCGGCACGGCTTCGTGGCGGTGTCCCTCCGGCTGCCGCGCGGAGCCGCAGCGCAGCACCGAGGGGCGACCTGCGCGTGTCGCGTCGCGACGTCGCTCGGGGTGACCATCGAGGCAGCGCCCGTCGCGACCGCACGCGTGTGCGTGGCCGTCGCGCCCGACGCGCAGCTCGCCATCCACGCGGAGCGCGCGGTCGTCGCTCCCGGCGAGGAGGTGTCGTTCCGTGTCGCGCGCCGCTCCTCCGCGCAGCGACGCCCGGTCCTCGTGGAGCTGCTCGTCGCGTCCGACGAGCGGCCCGCCGTCGCGACCACGGTGCTCCCGGGCGGGCTCGACCGCGGTGCGCTGAGGCTCCCCGAGGGAAGCGTCGGACCGTTCCAGCTCCGTGCCCGCCCGTGGATCGCGGGAGCGGTGAGCCTGGGCACGGGCGCGAGCACGGCGGTGCTCGTGCGGCCCGCCGATGCTTTCACGCCGCGCGCCGAGCCCGAGGCCGAGGTCTCGCGCGTCCGCACGCCGGCGCGCGTTCGGCTCGGCTCGGCGCCGGGCACGCGCGGATGGGCGACGATCGTCGCGCGCGATCTGGCGGCGCACGGCGGCGAAGACGACTACGCGCTCGCGTGGCTCGGCGGTGCGTTGCGCAACGCGGTCGTGGATCCCGCGACGCCCGAGGCCGATCGCCTGCTGCGTTCGGCGCTGTCGGCGTTGCTCGCGCCGGACGCGAAGGCCGTCGAAGCGCCGCCGCTCGTGTACGAGCCGGGGCACTCCGGACCTGCGGTCTACCCGGAGGCGAGCGCCGCCGCGCGCGGAGTGCTGCGTGATCCGTTCGCACGTCGCGACGAGCTGTTGCGCCGCGGGATCGGCGCGACGATGCGCGTGCTCGAGCACCGCATCGAGCGCGTGGGTGCCCGCATCGCGGGCGACGAGCCTGCGCTGAGCGACCGCGGGGGGCGACGCTCCTTCCACCCCGACGCGCTCGCACGTCTCGTGGGCACCGGACAGATCGCGCGCTCGCAGGTGGAGACTCTGGGCGGGACGCTGGCGACGGTCGCGATGCTCACCGCGGCCGATCCGAGCTTCTCGTTCGACGCCGCGGCGCGACGTGTGACGCGACGGCGCCTCGTGCGGCTGATGTTGGCGCTCGGCGTCTACCTCGATCCGGAGCGGACGCGCGGGCGTCCCGCGGGCGAGCCACCGGAACGCTGGCTCTCGCGGCTGGTGCAGCACCGAATGATCGCGCCCGAAGGTCTCGTCGACGCGTGGGGCAGGCCGTTTCGTCTGCGCCGCGCCGCGCGACCCGCCGTCGTCGTCGCGGTCGAAGCCGCCGGCTGGGAGCTCGTCTCGGCGGGCCCCGACGGTATCCTGGGCAACGCCGACGACGTTCGTGATCCGTTCGTGCGCCTCGTGCCGCGCGCGACGCCCTATGCGATCGCGAGCGGCGAGGATCAGCTCATGACGCAGCTCGCGGATCTCGGCCCCGTGTCCACGGGAGGCCTCGCGCGCATGGCATCGGCCTTCGCCGCCGTGACCGCGCAGGCATCCGAAGAGCTCGAGTCGGACGCCCTGACGGCGACCGCGACCGACGTCCAGTACGACTTCGAGGACGATGTGGTCGGCGGCGACCTGGTCCGGCCCGACGGCGATCTCCTCCGCGTCAGGCGCCGAGGTCCGCGCGGGGAAGTCGCCTCGCTTCGCGTCGGAGGCGTCTCGTCGCGCAGCGCCGACGAGGCCAACGAGGAGCCAGAGCCCGAGAGCGCGGCGCTCACGCGACCACCGGCCCGACGCCCGGCGCCGCAACCGACGCCTGGGCCCTCGACGGTGCCACCAGGCACGCCTCCGCCTCCTCCGCCGCCCTCCGGCGCCATGGGGCGGCTCGCGACGCTCGTGCGCGAGCGGTTCCCTGCGACGCTCCACGTGATCGCCGAGGTGCCACTGGACCCGAGCGGGACCACGACCGTCGAGATCCCGACCGCCGACGCGCTGACGACCTACCGCGTCGAGGCGATCCTCTGGACGCCGAGCGGCTGGACCTGGTCCACGCGGACGGAGATCCGCGTCG
>JADZFZ010000830.1 GCA_020854145.1 Deltaproteobacteria bacterium
GCCTCGTGGACGAGCGGATGCTTCTCGCGTCGCCCGCCGCGCGTCGAGCCGCCACCGTCCAGCGTCGAAGGCGCCGGGGGACGGCTCTCGGTCCGTCTCGGACCGGTGACGGATGCACGTCCCACGGAGGAGCGCTCGCCGCGCTTCGCGGGCGTCGCCGCGGAGCACCGGTACATGCTCGTCGCGCGCTACGAGGTCGTGCGCGGCAACGACGGCGATCCCTGGTTGCCGGGAGGTTCTACCGATCTGGCGCGTCGCGTGTCGGGTGCGCTCGCCGACGCGATCACGCGATCGCGCGCGGTCACCGAGCTCGTGCTCGGCGATGGCGACGCGGATCTCGTGCTGCACGTCCGCGTGCTCCACCTGTACGTGTCGCAGCACGTCGCGGACGAGCGGAGCGCCGTGGAAGAGACGCGGCGCGCGCGCACCGCGCTCTCGGACGAACGGGGCATGTCGGGCAGCGGCGCAGTCGAGGTCTCGCCGCCCGGCGAGGTGTCCCCACGGACGACCTTCGCGACGGCCACGATGGAGCTCTCGTTGCGCCGTCCGCAGAGCCACGAGGTCGTGTGGAGGCGCATCGTGTCGGGGTCGGTCGCGACCGGACGCGGCGCGGACTTCGGCTCGATCGGGCACGCCGCGTTGCGCGACGCGGCCAGGCGTGCGGCCGTCGCGCTCGCACGCGACGCGGCCATCCTGCGCGAGGCGGAGGGCGGCACCGCGGGCGACCAACCGGCGACGACCGCGAGCACGACGTTCGTGGTGCACCGTGTCGCGCTCGGCCGCGACGCGGTGGAGCTGCTGTTCATCGAGCCCGAGGGCGGCACCGTGGTGGGCCGCCGGATCGAGCCCAACCCGTTCGAGCTGCCCGGACGACCGGGCGACTTCTTGTTGTCGCCGATCGCGCCCGACGGGCGGTGGCTCTCGCCGTCCGAGTACGAACGTCGCGCACGGTCGCTGGCCGATCGATTCGATCTGCGGCGCCTCGACGACGCGCGCCTCTATCACTACTTCGGCCGGCGGTCGGCCGCGCCGTGAAGCGTAGCCGGCGCGTTCACTCGTAGACGCGGACGAGACCCGGGGCCGCACCCCCGCTCGACGGGACGCGTCGAGGCGCCGTCGGGGTCGCCGGCGCGCCCACCCGTCGCGGCCGTGCACGCGGATCGGTCGGCAGATCGATCGCGAGATCGAGGTTCTCGTGGGGCACCACCAGGATCTCGCGCGTGATGTAGCCGGGCGCCTCGGCACGTAAGACGTGCTGCTGCGTGTCGCGCGGCACGCGGAGGGTCGGCCCCGTCACGGGCTGACCGTCCCACGCGAGCTCGGTGTCGACCGGGGTGACGCGCAAGGTGACGGTCACGTGCGTCGGGATGGGGTCGATCAGCGGCGGCAGGTCGGGGCGCGCCGGTGCCGCGTGGGTGGGCGTGACGGGCACGACCGGCGGCGCGGGCGGCGGCGGTAGTGGGTGCGGAGCGGCCGGCGGCGGAGCAGGCACGTGCGGTCGGGGAGGCGCGGAAGCGACGGGCGACGCAGGCCCGGTGACGCTGGACGCGGTCGGCCGCGACGCTTCGGGTCGCAGCTGCACGACGGGCGACGCGCCCCAGCCGAGGCGCGCTCGCAGTCCCGGGGACAGCAGCAGGATCAGGAGCGCGATGGCGACGGCAGCGAGCCCGCCGACGGCCGAGACGATCAGAGTCCGGAGCGTCGAGTGGCTGCGTGGAGGCTTCGCTCGCACCGTCGGAACGCCGAGGGTCTTCGCGATCGCCTCGAGGTCGCGGGCCACCTCGCGCCCGTCCGCCGGTCGCTCTTCGGGAGCCTTGGCGAGCAGGCGCAGCACGAGCGCTTCGAGCGCGGGGTCGATGCCCGGCCGCAAGCTGCGCGGCGGCGGTGGCATCCGCCGCAGATGTCGTCCGAGGACCACCATCGCGTTCGGGTGCTTGAAGGGCGGTCGGCCGCACAACATCTCGTAGAGGATCACGCCGAGGGCGTAGAGGTCGGCTGCGGGCTTGAGCGGGCGTTTGGCGATCGCTTCCGGGCTCATGTACTCGGCGGTGCCCATCACGACGCCCGCGGCGGTCAGCGGCTCGCCGTCCTCGTCCACTGCCATCGCGTCCATCATCTTCGCGATGCCGAAGTCGAGGACCTTCACCATGCCCTCTCGGCCGCACAACATCACGTTGTCGGGCTTGAGATCGCGATGGATGACGCCGGCGTCGTGCGCGGCCGCCAGCGCCTTCGCGATGGCGATGCCGATGAGCACGGCCTGCGGCTCGGCGAGCGTCTTCTCGCGGTCGATTCGCGTCGCGAGCGTCTCGCCCGAGAGCAGCTCCATCGCCATGAAGAAGAGGCCATCGTCGGTCTTGCCGAAGTCGAACAGCGTCACGACGTGCGCGCTCTCGATTCGGCTCGCCGCGAGCGCCTCGCGCTGGAAACGCGCCTGAGCGGTGGCCTCGCCCATGAGCTCGCTGCGCAGGAGCTTGAGCGCGACGGGACGCCGCATCGCCATCTGCTCTGCGCGGTACACGGCGCCCATCCCGCCGCGGGCGAGCCTCTCCTCGATGCGGTACCGGTCCGCGATGATCGCGCCGATGAGCGGATCGTCGTCGACGCAGCCCTCCGGTATGGCATCCATCCGGAGGGTCTCGCCCGCGAGATCGCTCGGCGAAGGAGGATGGTCCGGCGCCTGCGCCATCGAACGGGCCCATGCTAGCAGCCTCCCGCGGAGTTGCCGGGTGCCGCGTGATAGTGTCCGACGGAGCGTGGCCAGGAGATCGGTTCCCACTCGCCGGTCACTCCATCGCGCCCCCTGTGGGGGGGCTGCGGCGTCACCCCGTCGTGCTGCGGGTCCGGGCCCGCTCGCCCTCGCCCCCGCCTCTGCGCACGCTGCGGGCTCTGGGGACGGGCGTCGATGGATCGCGGCGCGAAGCTTCGTCGCATCGCTGCTCGCGGTGCTCTTCGTCTGGGGCGTGGCGCCGTGCGCCATGGTGCGCGGAGATTCGCCCCGTACGGTCGGCCAGCCCGGCACACCCTCGGGCACTGCGCCGTCGCCGGGCCAACCGGATCCGGTGGCGGTCGCACAGGCGCGCTCGCTTTTCGAGCAGGGTCTCGCCGCAGCCGATCGACGGGATTGGGCCACCGCAGTCGACCTGTTCACCCGGTCGCTCGCGGTGCGCTCGTCGCCCTCGGTCGCCTTCAACCTCGGCCTGGCGCTGGTGCAGCTCGGTCGGCGCGCGGAAGCCCGCGTCCACCTCGTGCACGCGCGCGACCGCACGAGCGATCCATCGGTTCGCGAACGAGCGCGCACGGAGATCGGCGCCCTCGAGCGCACGCTCGGTCGGGTCGAGGTTCGCCTCGCGTCGCCGCTCGGCACGGCGGAGCTTCGCCTCGATGGGCACGCGATGGTGCCTCCGCCGGCTGGGTCGCTCTTCGTCGATGCGGGCGGTCACGTCCTCGCGGTCGTCCGCGACGGGCGCGAGGTCGATTGGGCCGCCGTCGAGGTGCAGCCCGGACGCACGGTCGTCGTCTCGTTGGACCCGACCCGCGCCGCGCCGCCTCCGCGCGACGACACGGCGGTCTCCACGGGCATCCAGCGTGATCTCGCCGGCGACGGGGACGGAGACGACGACGTGTACGTGGTCCGGCGTCGCGGGCGTCGCGAGCCCCGGCGGTCGAGATCCGTCCTCGAGCAGTGGTGGTTCTGGACGGCGGTCGGTGTGGTCGTCGCCGGCGCCACGACGGCGACCCTCGTCGCAGTCTCGTCGTCGTCGGAAGACCCTTACCGCGGCAATCTGGGCACGTTCGAGATCCCATGAGGTTGCCCGGTCAGCTCCCGAAGCGCCCGCACGACCTCGGCGGAGCCGCCCACGCACGTGTCGTACGGGCGCGCACGATGCTCCCCGTGGCGGCGCTCGTCGCGTGGGTCGCCGCGTCGTCGGGCTGTGCGGACGACCTGACGCAGCTCGTCGTCGTGGTCCACACCGATCTCGCGACCGACCAGGTCGACGCGATCGCCGTCGAGGTCGACGCGACCGCCGCGGGAGGCGCCATCCGCCGTTACGAAGGCTCGCTCGTCGGGGGCGGCGCGTTGCGTCTGCCCGCGACGCTGTCGATCGTGTCCCGCGACGGAACGAACGGGGCCGTCGTGGTGCGCGCCGAAGCGCGCCACGCAGGCGAGACCGTGCTCCGACGCGAAGCCGTCGTGCGTTTCGTACGCGGAGAGTCGCGCACGCTGAAGCTCGACCTGCTCTCGTGTTGCCTCGGCGTGACCTGCGGCGACTCGCAGACGTGCAGCGAGCACGGGTGCATCGATCGCGACCAGCAGGACGTCGAGCTGCCGCGATGGACGGGGACCGCGCCGCAGCGCGCGTCGTGCCAGGAGCGCGACGCGGGCGTCGACATGGGGACCGGGCCCGACGCCGCGTCCGATTCGGGGCTCGACGCGGCGGCGGATGCAGGACCCGTGGATCCGTGCATGCCGCGCCGTCCGCCCGTGCGCCCCGGCGGCATCGACGACGGGACCGGCACCGTGCGCTGGTACGCGATCCGCCGCCTGGACGTCGGTACCGGAGGCCGATTCGGCGAGATCGGCTGGGACCACGACGGCCTCTGCACGGACATCGACTCGACCGTCCTGGCCTGCGAGCCGGCGCCCGCGTTCAGCGCGCCGTCCGATGGCCCGGGTGGCGTGGACAACGCGTTCGCGCAGTCGCTCGCGCCGTTGTTCGACCTCTTCGTGCCGGGATTCTTCGAGCAGACCAACACCGACATCGATCGCGGCCGGTTCAGCTTCCTCATCCGCATCGACGGCTGGAACGGCCTCCCGGACGATCCGCTGGTGGACGTCGGCTTGGTCGATGGAGTGGAGGGGATTCGTGTGGGCGAGACGCTGGACGACGCGGGGATGGTCGCCGAGGACGCGAGCGTTCCGCTTCCCGACGGTGGAGCCATCACACGCTCGCTGGCCTGGGATGGCACCGATCGCTGGTACGGCAATCGCGACAGCGTCGTCGGCGGCGATCCCGAAGAGCCCATGACGCGGGATCGAACGGCCTACGTCAGCGGCGGGATCCTGGTGGCTCGAACCACCCGTCCCGTCGTGTTCACGCTCTCGGCGGTCGCCGTCGCGCTGCCCATCCGGCTCGGCGCGGGCACGATCTTCAGCGGGCGCCTCGTCGACGGCGGCAGTCGCATCGAAGAGGGCGTCGTCGCAGGTCGGTGGGCCGTGGACGACATCCTCGACAGCGTCGTCAACGGCTTCGGGATCTGCGCAGGGACGCTGCAATACGAGCGCACCGTGGAGACGCTGGAGCGGGTCGCGGACCTCTCGCTCGACCGAGACCCGGGTGCGCCCGTGCGTTGCGACGCGGTCAGCGCAGGCATCGGATACTCGGCAGTCGAGGTCGAGATCGGCGGCCTCGCGCAATCGGGGCCCCGTCTCGTGGACTGTCGCAGCCTCGACGCCGGCGTGCGCGACGCCGACGTCGAAGGCGGTGTGGGCTCCGATGGGAGCGTCGAGGCGGGCGTCAGGTTCGACGGCGGCGACGGCGCACCCGCGCGCGACTGAGCCACACGCCCGCTCCGCCGAACGCGAGCCAGATCATCCAGCTGCGCGCGCCCTCGACGCGTGGGGTGCCCGTCGGCGCGACGCTGCAGCCGCCTTCGCTCTTCGTCCGCATCGGAGGTGCCGGCACGACACAGACCGCGCGATCGGCCACGGGTGCGCACTCGAAGCCCGTCGGGCACGGCTCCGCCTCGCCGCAGAAACGCGAGCACACGTTGCCGCTCGTCGTCCCGAGGCAGAGGTTGGTCCGGCACTCTTCGGACAGCGTGCAGGCCTGGCCGAGATCCGCTCCCGGCGGCACGCAGCGCGGTTGGCCGTCGACGCTCCGACAGACCAGGCCGAGCGTGCAGCTCGTGTCGTCCGTGCATGCGGCCATGGGCGTGCAGAAGCCCCCGGCGCACTCGAGCTCCATGCCCGGCAGGCAATCCTGCGCGTCCACGCAAGGACCCCCGGTGCCGGACGGCTCGCCGCGTGCGCAGATCCCGTCACGACACCGGTAGCCGCTCGCGCAGCCGGCGTCGCACGTGCGGGTGCAGTACTGCCCTTGCGAGTCGTTGCGACAGATGCCGGTGATGCACTGCTCGTTCGCCTCGCACGGCTCTCCGAACCCTCGAGGCGACATCGACATCCCCGTCGGTCTGCAGGCCCCGCACGCGCCTCCGGCGGTCTCGCACACGAGCCCCTCGGCGCACATCGTCGTCCCGGGCGTGCACGGCGTTCCGCAGATCCGCTCCGCGCCGACGGTCACGCAGTGGCCCGTCCAGCAATCGAGGTCGCGGGTGCACGGGGCTCCGTCGCCGCCTTCGCCGCCTTCGCCGGCCGAGCACAGACCCGTGCCGCAGCCCGTCTGCGAGCACCGATACCCGATGGGGCACATGGGGATCGGCAGGCTCGGGTCACACTCTCGGCTGCACGCCGGCGGCGCGCCGTCGATCGAGCGACAGATCCCCGTGCCGCACTCGACGTCGGTCGTGCATGCCTCGCCCAACGTCAGGCAGCCCTCGTCGGTCATCCCGTCGCAGTCGTTGTCCTCGCCGTCGCAGCTCGCCTCTTCGGCCTCGGTCACGATGCACGGCGGCACCCACGCGAGCGCGTCGTCGATGATCGTGCGCCACGTGTCGACGCGCGAGTAGACGCTGCGACTGTCGCGACACGCACCGTCGAAGCCCCACGACGTCACGCCCACGATCTCGCCGGCCGCGTTGAACAGCGGTCCACCCGAGTCTCCCTGGCAAGTCCACGAGTCGCCCACCGTCGCGGCGAGCTGGTCGTCGACGTACGCGATCTCTGCGCTGCCTCGCATCTTGATGCCCGAGTCCATGGGGTCCGGCGAGCCCGAGCGCGTCCGGCCGAAGCCGACGAACGTCCCCGTCTCGCCTTCGCGCGGCGTACCGATGGCGTACATCTCGGTGGGCAGCGTCTCGCGGATCAACAGCACGCCCACGTCGCGTCCGGTGCCGAGATCGCGACAGACGTTCGTGCCTGGCGTGTACCGGAGCCCTTCGACCGTGAACGACTCCTCGATCCCTGCCTCGAGGTCGTTCGTGATCGCCACGATGAAGGCGCGCGGAGTCACCTCCACGTAGTTGCACGAGTCCTCGGGCTCCTCGCGCAAGATGCAGTGCTTGGCCGTCAAGACCGCGTGCGGCCCGATGACCGTGCCGGTGCAGCCCGCGCCGCCCGTCGAGCCGATGCCCTGATAGACGAACACGACGCCGCGATATCCGGTCTCGGGTGTGCCGTTGATGACCGGACTCTCGGTCCGATCGAACGGCAACACGGGATCGTCCGACGAGCACGCGAGGAAACCCACGGCCGCCGTCGCGAGCACCGCGACGCCACGACCGCCCAACTTGTGCACGACCATCTAGCCTCCGACTACGCCACCCGACCCGGCGCAACAGTAGCAGTCGCGCGCCCTGCGGCGAGCGACGCGATCAACGCGAACGCGACCGAAACGACCCAGTCGCCGAGCACCATGTACGGCGTGGTGCCCGACAGCAGGCGCACCTCGGCGATCACCGCCGCGGGCACGAAGGTCGCCGTGCGCTTCGTCACCTCGCCCGTCGCCGTGATCGCGGCGCTCACTCCGGTGTTGACGGCACGCACGAGATCGCGGCGCGTCTCGATCGCGCGAAAGCGCGAGAGCGCCAGGTGGAGGTGAGGCTCGTCGCCGTCACCGAACCAGGCGTCGTTCGTCATGTTGACGAGCACGTCGGGTGGGCCGCCCGCCGCGTGGAAGACGCGACGACCGATCGCCGGAAGGATGTCCTCGTAACAGATCATCACGCCGAGCCGCGTCGGTCGCGCGCTGCGACGTCTGCCGGGAGCGTCCACCTCGAGGAGCACCGGCGCATCGCCGGGGGTGAACCCGCGCAGGCGCTCGACGTAGGGCCGAAACGGAGCATCCGGCCAAACGGTGCGGACGACCGTTCGGAGCATCCCCCAGCCGGGTGTGAACTCGCCGAACGGGATGAGCTCGAGCTTGTCGGCGGGCTCCGAGTACGTCCCGTCGGGACGCAGCACGATCGCGCTGTTGTGCTTTCGCACGACCGAGTGCCACGTCACGACGCCCATCAACACGGGCACGCCGATCCCCCGGTCGAGCAACGACCAGGGTCCTTCGGGCTCGCGTCGCATCGTCCGACGCATGGAGAACGGTGCGGCGGTCTCCGGCCAGACGACCACCTCCGCACCCCGTTCCTGCAGCGTCCGGGTCATCGCGGCGAGACGGTCGAAATGGTCGAACGCGAGCTCGTCGCGCCCCTTGTCGCCGATCCCGACGTTCGGCTGCACGAGCCCGACGCGCAATCGCGTCGCCCGCGACCGCGCGGACTCGACCGCCGCGACACGCCACGACCCATACGCGAAGGGGACGAGGAGGGCGGCTGCGCAGAGCACGCCGAGCCGGGCGCGCGACCCGGGGAGCCCGGATGGAGCGAGCTCGCCGAGCGCGACGAACGCACATGCCGTCACCGACACCTGCAGAGTCAGCAGCGGCTCTCCGCCCAGCTCCGCCGCCTGCATCATGGGTACCCACGACGCCAGCCCCGCTGCCAGCCGCCAGGGAAACAACATGGGTACCACGTGCTCCGCGACGACGAGCGCGGGCGGGAGAATCGCACACGCGAACAATGCCCTTCTTTCGCGATCGACTGCCTCCGAGAGCGCACCCACGATGCCGCCCATCACCGCGTGCACCAGCGCCTGTGTGCTCCAGAGCGCCAGCGACACCAGCACTGCGACGGGAGAAGGCATGTGTCCGAAGTCGATGAGCAGCGCGACGCTGAACCTCAGCACGAGCGCGTTGATGGCCAGGCCATACACGAAGCCGAGCCCGAGGCCTCGTCTCCATGCACCATGCGCTCGCGCCGACTCCATGCCACGCGCGAAGAAGAACGTGAGCCCGGCAAACCCCACATAGGCCAGCGCCGGAACGTCCCTGGGCGCGGCCGCGAGCCCGGTCACGACGCCGGACAGCGCGACGGCGAGCCAGAGGACGGGCGCGCTCAACGCGGCCGACGACGTACGAGCCACACCGCGGCGAGGGCGAGCAGCGCGAGCAGGACGCCGACGCCCGCGCCCCGCCGTGCGCCGGGTGCGCTGCATCCGCACCCGTCGTCCTCGGGCTTGCAGAGCCGCGTGCCGCTGCCGGCGACACAGCCGAACCCATCCGGGCAGGCCACGCCGCTGCCACACTCGCGCGTGCAGAAGTTGCCATCGCTCGACGCGGCACACTGTCCGCTCAGACAATCCCCATTGTCGGTGCAAACATCCCCGAGACGACCCTCGGTCGGCTCGCACACGCTGTTGGTGCCGATCGACGTGCAGCGGAAGCCATCCGGGCACGGGTCGGCGGTCGCGCAGAACTGTGTGCAGAACATGTCCGCGCCGAGCGTGCAGAGCCCCGAAGCGCATGCCGCGTTCGAAGAGCAGTAGTCCCCGAGCGTTCCGGTCGGGGTCACGCGACACGCTCCGTCGATGCACGACTGACCCGGTGGGCAGCCGGTGACCTCGCAACCCCCCCCGCCCGTGCAGATGCCGTCTGCCCCGCACGTCTGCCCCGCGGGGCAACCGGTCGTCCTGCAATCCGCAGCCGGGACACACGTGCCGTCCGCGCTGCACGTCTGCCCCGCCGGGCACCCCGTCTCCTCGCAGCCGCCTCCACCTCCGGGATAGAGGAAGCAGATGGCATCGATGTCGTCTTGCTCGAGGGAGCGCTGCTCCTCGCCCACGTACGCCGGGAACATCGTGGTGGCGTCCCAGGTGTGATCGGTCAGGCAGTCGGGCGCGCCGTCCTGGCCGCGTGCCTCGCACGGGTGGAGCACACCGAACCAGTGCCCGGCTTCGTGCGTGACGATTCCCTCGACGTCCACGGTCGTTCCGCCGGGGACACCCCCGTTCTCGACCCACCTGAAGTTGACCCCGTTCATCTCCATGTCGGCTTCGGTGATGAACCAGGTGCGCCCATCGCGAGAGCCGTACTGAGGCGTCGTGACTCCGATGGCTCCTGCGGGATAGCCGAGATCCGACCAGCCGCGCTCGACCCATGCCACCGTCGGCTGCTCGTCGCGACGGATCGCGGATCGCGTCGTCGTGCCGAGATACTCCAGGCGAAGCCCCGAGCACGCGGGCTCGGTCCATCGATTGAACCCGCGCATCACCGCGGCGGACAGGACGTCGAAGCTCAGATCGTCGCTACCTGCCTCGTTGAGCTCGTACGGCACCGGCGGCTCGAACCACGCGACCGGGCCTTCGATCCCAACCGCGGACTCGGAGTCCTGTGTCGTGCGGAACGCGTGCGCCGGCGCGGTCCACAGCCCGAGCATCCCCAGAAGCGACGCGAGGAGCGCTCTCGATCTCACGGCACGCTCCGCACCCGGTCGCGCAGCTCGTCGAGCGACATCCGCGAGGGCGCGCGCGTCTCGCTCGGCGCCACGGGACGCACGGTCCCGTCGGCGGCCGGTCGCGCGAGCCCGACGCCCGCGAACGATCGGGTCACCCACTCACCGCGCGCGTCGCGCTGCACCGCCCACTTGCCGAGCGCCATCGCGGTGGGCCATAGGGCGCCGCCTCCGCGAAAGAGAAAGACGACGACCTCCTCGCCCGCGGTGAATCGCGCCTGTCCCGAGACGAGCGACGCTTCGCGCCCCACGCGTCCGCCGTGCACCACCACCTCGACGCGGGCGCCGCTCGTGCCGCGCAGGTGCTCGATGACGTCGAGCGTCACGTACGTGTAGATGCCCGGCCGCCCGTTCGGGCCGCCCATGCGCGGATCCACACGTGCCACGCGCGCCCGTACGACCAGCGCGCTCTCGGCCGTCATCTCCTCGATGCTCTGCTCGAGCAGGATCGTCGCCCGGGCCGCTGGCCCAGGGACCCACGAGATCGCGACCGCCAGCGCGGCCACCCAGCTACGCGCCCATCGGGCCGAAGTGCGAGACGCCACGGCGACGGAGCTTAGACTGCGCTGACGCATCGGGCGAGAGAGCCGGGCGCGGGCTACAGCGCGCGCGCAATCCAGCCCGCGAGATCCACCGCGGTCGCGCCCGCTCTCTCCAGACGGCGTCGCGCCGTCGGGCACCCGGTCACGAGCGTGCCTGCTCCGGCGCGGGCGTGATCGCGCATTCGCTCCGCTGCGATGTCGTCCGCAGTCCGAGGATCCGTGATCGGCAGGAGCCCGCCGCCGCCCGTGCACTCGGCTCGTGCGCGCGCATGGGGCATCTCCTCGGGGGCTCGTCCGGTGAGCCGGGCGAGCACGTTCCGCGGCGCGTCGTAGACGCCGAGCCCTCGGCCCAGATGACAGGCATCGTGATAACGGACCGGTCCGTCCGGCGTCGTACGCCGCAGCCTCGCCAGCTCCGCGCCTGCGAGCTCGGTGAGATGGAGAACCCGCGCGCGCAGCGCGATGCCGTGCATCCGGTAGATGTCCCGCATCGCGTGCGCGCAACCCGGGTCCGACGCGACGACGAGCTCGTGCCGCGACAATCGGGTCGCGTTCGTGCGCGCAGCCTTCACGAAGCCGTCGTGGTCACCCGCGAACAGCCACGGCAAACCGCAGCATCCGCGCGCCTCGACCCCGACCTTGCGTGCGCAGAGCGCCTTCGTCGCGAACAGACCCGCACGCGCGTCCTCGGGCGCCGTCACCACGGCCGTGCAGCCGGGGAAGAACGCGACGGGCGCGCTCGGATCGAGCGCATCCGCACCGAAGACCTCGTTCGCCGCCGAGACGCTCCGCTCGAGACGCGCGGCCGACCTCGCGACGAAAGCCACCGCGCTCGCGGGCGCGGCCCCACGCGTGTAGGCCTCGGCGCGTCCTGCGCCCAACGCCGCGGCGACCTCGTTGTCGTGCTCGCAACCCGTCTTGCAGCGCATGCAGCCCGTGCACGCCCAGAAGGTCGCCGCGTACGAAGGTGCGAGCGGATCGACGTCGGGAGACTGGTCGCCGAGCGCGGGGCGCCCCGTGGCAGCGTGATGGAGCAACGACATCTTGCCCCACGGCGTCGTCGTCTCGCGTCCTTGCGCGGTGCTCACGGGGCAGAGATCGCGACAGAGCTTCGGGCAATACGTGCAGTACGTGTGATCGCGCGCGAAGGGCTCGACGAGCGGTAGACGTACGTTCACGCGAGCCCCTTAGCACGCGACCTCATCGGGGTGTCGCCGATTGGAGCGAGGCGGCACGGGCGTCGAGCTGCACCGCCCGCGCGGGATCGCGCGGCACCACGCGACCGCGCCGATGGAGATCCGCCGCTTCGCGACAGCCGGTGACGTGGCCGAGCGTGCACGCGCGCTCGAGCAGGCTCACGCCCATCGACGGGTTGCGCCGCACGCCGTCGCCGCGCACGGTGAGAAGCCCGATGTTCGTGCACGCGGCGGGGCTGCCGCGCTGACAGCTCTGCGCATAGAGCCGCGCCGCCTCGCGAGGGTCTCGCCGGACGCCCTGCCCGAGGAAGAGGGCGCTCGCGAGGTTGTTGCAGCCGAGCAGCTCGCCGCCGTCACAGGCACGTCGATATCGCTCCACCGCACGCCCGAGGTTCTGGGGTGCGCCGTGTCTTCCCGTCTGGAAGAGGAAGCCCACGTCGTTGCACGCAGTCATGTTTCCGAGCTGACAACCGCGCTCGTACGCCGCGACGGCGGTGACGATGTCGCGCCCGACGCCGCGCCCGTTCTGGTAGGTGCCACCGAGCCTCCAGCACGAGGCGCCGTCCCCGGCCGCACAGCCACGTTGCCAAGCCGCCAACCCCGAGGCTGCGGGAAGGGGCTGTGCAACGGCCGCGTCCGCGCTCGCGGCCATGCCCGTCACCGGCGCGGGTGCGGCGGGTGGCGCGGGCACGACCGCGGGCGCGGCCGCCGCTGCCTGGCTCGGCGTGGTGACGAGCACCGATGGGATGACCTCGCGGGGTCCCGAGGGCGCGCTCGCGGCGGGACGCGGCTGCGCGCGAGGTCGCTGTGCACGTCGAATCGCGACGTAGAGCGCGAAGACCCCGATGGCGATCGCGACCAGCAGCGCGACGACGAGGCTCAACCAGAGAAGCGGTGACCGCGACTGGCGCGGAGGCCGCGTCGCCGGGATGGGGTCGGAATCGAGCGACGCGCCCGGCGCCCAGCTCGCGGGCGTGGGCGGCTCCACCGGTCGTGGAGACGCTGCCACCGAGGGAATCGCCTGCACCGGCTCGGGCTCGCGCGCGGCCTCCGGAGTCGCCGACGCCTCGGCGGTCTTGGGGAGCGACAACGGCCTCGTCGTGCTCGACGGCGGCATCGGCGCCCAAGGCTCCGAGCCGTCGGCGATTGCCCGCAGCTCGCGTGCAATCTCTTCGCACGACGAATAGCGGTCTTCTTTGGCCTTCTCGAGGCAACGCTGGACGATTCGATCGAGGCGCTCGGGCAGATCGGGGCGGATGTCGCGAATGGGCGGCGCGACCCCGCTGCAGATCTGGAGGACGAGCTCTCCGAGCGTGCGCGCGTGAAACGGGAATCGTCCGGTCAGACAGTGAAAGAGGAGCACGCCGATGGCCCAGACGTCCGAGCGCTGATCGGTATCGGTTCGGCCGAGCGCCTGCTCCGGAGACATGAAATAGGGCGTTCCCATCATGGTCCCGGTGCGCGTCAATCGTTGCCCCGCGGGCGAGTTGATGAATCCCGCGATCCCGAAGTCGAGGACCTTGACGAAATCGGGATCGCCGTGTCGCGAGACCAGAAAGACGTTCTCCGGCTTCAGATCGCGGTGCACGATCCCCTTCGCGTGGGCTGCACCGAGCGCCTCGCACAGCTGGGCGAAGATGTGGGAGGCGCGGGTCAGGCCGAGAGGGCCCTTGTCGCGCACGAGGCCTGCCAGGTCCGTCCCCTCGAGCAGCTCGAGCACGAGGAACGGCGCGCCATCCGGCGCCTTGCCCATGTCGAGCACCTCGGTGATGTGCTCGTTGCCGATCGCCGTGGCCGCCTGTGCCTCGCGCTGGAAGCGGGCGAGGACCTCCGGGTCTTCGGCCAGCTGCGGGTGCAGGCACTTCACGGCGACCTTGCGGCCGATCCCGTCGTGCATCGCCTCGTAGACGGCGCCCATCCCGCCCTCGCCGAAGCGACGCAGGATGCGGTACCGGCCGCCGAGAACCTGTCCGACGCGCGAGTCCATCAACGTCCCAGGACGGTAGCCCGTGCTCGCACGCGCTGTCGCGTTCGCGACGCCACGCTCGTCCGTCGATCGCTCACCGAGCTTCGAGCGCGGTGATCGCCCGATCGATCTCGCCCGCGGGCTCTCCCGATGCGCCCCGGCGGAGCGCTCGCAACCGATCGAGCACCCAGCCTCGATCGGCCGCGCTGCCATGGGGTCCCGCGCGCTCCGCGAGCTGCAGGTGCGCGTCCACGTCCGTCGGGCTCGCCTCGGCGCGCAGCCGCATCGCGAGCACCGCCGTGGCGGGCTGACCGATGGCGGCCTGCGCGTCCGCGTACCAGTAGAGCGCCGTCGCCGCGTGGGGCGAGCCCGGGAATCGGCCTGCGAGCTCGCGCCACACGTGTCGCGCCGTCCGCATGTCGCGCCGCACGCGCTGGTGGTATCGCCCGAGGACGAAGAGCGCCTCGGCCGCGGTCTCGCGTTCGAGCGCATCGTTCGATCCGCCGCCAATCCAGACCGCGCGCTCGAGGAAGCTCTCGCCCTCGTCGCTCCGGCCGCGCGCGAGAAGGCTCTTGCCGAGCACGAAGGCGGCGCGTGCGTCGTTCGGTCGATCGCGCGCCGCGCGCTCGAGGCCGGGCAGCGGGTCCTCGGCGGTCCGTGCCGCACGGATGGCCGAGACCCAGGGCTCCTTCTGCTCGTAGCCCTCGACGCGGGCGATCTCGACGACCCCGTTCTCGGTCGGCGCCAGCACGAGCGACGTGGGCAACGAGATGATCGCGTAGCGCTCCACGACGGGCCTGTTCGCCGGCTGATCGAAGTCGAGCTCCACGGCGACCATGCCGCGGAGCAAGGCCGCTCCCTCGGGCCTATCGAGCACCTCGCGGTGCAGCACCCGACACGGTGGGCACCACGCGGCGCCGACCTCGACGAAGACGCGCGTGCCCTGCCGCCGTGCGCGCGCGATCGCGTCGTCGAGCGAGCCGTGCTCGAAGCGCACGCCCGGCGAGCCGCGGCCCTCGCGAGACGGGCTCGGATCGACTTGCTGGACCTCGGTGCGCTCGACCGCGGGCGGACCGAAGCACGCCACCAAGCCGATGCCGACCGCCCCTCCGACGAGCCCGTGGAGGCGCCGCTTCCTCGGCTGTGGCTCGGCCTTCCAGGACGCCGGTTGGCGACGATCACTTCTTCGGAGCATGTGCCCAAGATAGCTGGCCTCGGGCGCGTGCGGGCCTATGCTGCGCGCCCGTCATGACCGAGTTCGTCCACCAAGAGATCCTCCCGCACGGCGAAGACCACACCCCCTACCGGAAGCTGACGTCGGACTTCGTCTCGACGTTCGACGCCGGGGGCCATTCGTTTCTCCGTGTCGAGGCGGAAGCTCTCCGCAAGCTCGCGCACGAGGCGATGCGCGACATCGCGCACCTCTTCCGTCCGGGCCACCTCGCCCAGCTGCGCGCCATCCTCGACGATCCCGAGGCATCGCAGAACGATCGGTTCGTCGCGCTCGAGCTCTTGCGCAACGCGAACATCTCCGCGGGAGGCGTGCTGCCGTCGTGTCAAGACACCGGGACTGCCATCGTGATGGCCAAACGCGGCCAGCACGTGCTCACGTCGGGCGGCGACGAAGCGGCCATCGCGCACGGCATCTTCGACGCCTATCAGACGTCGAACCTGCGCTACTCGCAGCTCGCGCCGCTCGACATGTACAGAGAGGTCAACACCAAGACCAACCTGCCGGCGCAGATCGAGATCTACGCGACGGACGGCGACGAGTACCGATTCCTCTTCATGGCCAAAGGCGGAGGCTCGGCCAACAAGAGCTTTCTCTATCAGGAGACCAAAGCGCTCCTGAACCCGGAGAGCCTTCTGACTTTCCTCGATGCCAAGATGCGGACGCTGGGCACTGCCGCGTGCCCGCCTTATCACCTTGCCATCGTGATCGGCGGCACGTCCGCGGAGCACACGCTCAAGGTCGCGAAGCTCGCTTCCGCGCGGTACCTCGACGACCTGCCCACCAGCGGCAATGCGCTCGGACACGGTTTCCGCGATCACGATCTCGAGAGGAAGGTTCTCTCGCTCGCCCAGAAGACGGGCATCGGAGCCCAGTTCGGCGGCAAGTACTTCTGTCACGACGTGCGCGTCATCCGGCTTCCGCGTCACGGGGCCTCGTGCCCGGTGGGCATCGCCGTGTCGTGCTCGGCCGACCGGCAGGCGCTCGGCAAGATCACGCGCGAAGGCGTCTTCCTCGAGCAGCTCGAAGCCGATCCGGCGAAGTACCTCCCCGAGACCACCGGCGACGATCTGAGCGGCGACGTGGTGCGCCTCGATCTGCACAAGCCCATGAGCGAGATTCGCGCGGAGCTGTCTCGCTATCCCATTCGCACGCGATTGGCGCTGACGGGACCCATGGTCGTCGCGCGCGACATCGCTCACGCGAAGATCAAGGAGCGTCTCGACGCGGGTCAGGGCATGCCGCAATGGCTGAAGGACCACATGGTCTATTACGCGGGCCCCGCGAAGACGCCGGCGGGCTACGCCTCGGGCTCCTTCGGTCCGACGACGGCAGGCCGCATGGACTCCTACGTGGACCTCTTCCAGTCCCAGGGTGGCAGCCTCGTGATGCTCGCGAAGGGCAATCGCTCGAGCGCCGTGACGCAAGCGTGCAAGAAGCACGGTGGCTTCTATCTGGGCTCGATCGGCGGACCCGCAGCGCGACTGGCGAAGGACAACATCCGCAAGGTCGAGGTGCTCGAGTACCCCGAGCTCGGCATGGAAGCCGTCTGGCGAATCGAGGTCGAGGACTTCCCCGCGTTCATCGTGGTGGACGACAAGGGCAATGACTTCTTCGCCGATCTCGCTCCCGGTGCCGCCGACGCGAAGCGCCTGAAGGTCGTGCCGGAGAACGGCTCCGGCGGACCGTAGGCTTCGCGGGGCGTCAGAAGGTGCCGCCGACTCCGGCGGAGACCCCCGTCGGGGACAGCCGCAGATCCGGAACGAGCTGCGGGCGCGCGGCGGCCCTGCGCTCCGTCTGCGGCTCGGCCTCCTCGTAGGCCAGTGCGGCGATGTCGATGATGTTGGCCAGCAGCAGACCGATCGCGCCGCCGAGCCCGAACCCGATCACGGCGCCGAGGCCGCCGAGCTCTCCCGAGCAACCGTCGTTGGCGCAGATCACTCCGTAGCCGATCGCGCCGCCCAGCGTAGTCAGACCGAGGTTCAGACCGAGCGCGGTGAATCCCTCGCCGACGTTGCCGTGGCTCCAGTGGATGATCGGCCCACCGAGCACCAATCCCGCGACGCCGACGCCGAACGGGCTCGTCGCCGCGCTGCCCAGGAATACCAGCAGATTCTGCCACCCATACCAGGTGCGCTCGCGCCGACGATGCTCGGAGAAGTACCACGTTCTCGTGCTGGAGCGCGCCGCAGGAGCCGGCGATTCCACGCTCCAACGCGGCTCGATCGGCTCCGCGGAAGCTGGCCCGTCCACGGCCTCCGTCGGCTCGCGAGACGGTGGTGGGGCGGCATACGCAGCCTGCGCGTCCGTCGAGACGATCACGGGAGACGGAGTCTCCGCAGTGTGCGTGTCCGTCCCGGCGTCCGCGGGAGCCTCGGGGGTTGGCGACTGCGCTTGCGCGGGTGACTCCCACGCAGCGACGCATCCGAGGAGACAAGGGAGCACGAGCGCGACGCGAGCGGTCATGAGCACCTCGCTGCGTCTCTCCAGCACGAGCGGGGCCACTCGGCCTGGCGATGACTCGCGCCTGCGACGGGCGGGTCGTCGAGCGAGGTGTGCCAGCGGCTGCACGGTCGACCGTGCCGAGCGCTGCACGGGCTCGTTCGTCGCCGCGGAGATCAGCGCTGCGCGAAGTAGCGCCTGAGAGCCTCGGTGTGCAGCGGGAAGGCGAGCTCGACGAGCTCGTTCACCACGACACGCTCGGTGGTCTCGCTCGTCGGATGGAACGCACCCAGCGCATCGGGGGACACGGGAGCCGCGATGCCGAAGACGAGCAAGACGCCGCCGTCGGGGCTGCTCATGGCGGCGAGGTCGCGCACTCCGGCGGGATCGACCTCCAACTGAGCTTCCTCGCGCACCTCGCGCGCCGCCGCGTGCTGCCAGCTCTCGCCGACCTCGACGAACCCGCCGGGCAACGCGAGCTCGCCCACGTGAGGCGGGATGCCGCGACGAATCGTCAGCACGCCGTCCCCGACGGGCACGACGAGCACCGCCACGGGAAGGGGATTGACCCAGGTGGTCTGCCCACAGCCGTCGCACTTCCTGGGGAAGGGGCCTTCGGGGAATCGAGCACCGCAATACGAGCAATGGGCATTCTTCTTCTGCACGAACGGACTCTCGCGTCGGTGCGCGGCCGCGGTCAACCGAGCTCCGCGCCTCGCATCCGCCCGTGCGCCCATCGTTCGGGGTCGGCAGACGTGAGCCACGAGGAGGGACGCGGCCGTGTGGCTGTTCGCGCGCGCTCGGCTGAGGTACGAATCGCCACATGGAGGGGACGATCCGTCTCGAGTCGAGCATCGACCGCGTCGTCGTGTATCGGCGCGGGGCGCGGGTGACGCGGAGGGCACCGCTCGCGCCGCTCGCCGGCCGGTTGCCCGGGGAGGTGGCAGTCGCAGGCCTACCGCTCGGGATCGAGGACGCGAGCGTGCGCGTCCGTGTCCTGGCCGACGACGGGAAGGCTCCACCGGTCGCGCGCGACCTGCGCGTCGGTCTCGAGGTGGCGGCCGTCGATCCGTCCCTGCCGCCGCCGGAGAGCCCCGAGCTGCGCGCGGCACGCCGACGCGTGGCGTCGCTTCGCGAGGAGATGGTCCGTCTCTCCGACGAGCAATCGCGATTGCGCGGTCTCGAGCAGTCGCAGCGGCCCGACGGTAAACGGGGGGAGCCGCCGCCGCCTTCGCCCTTCGACGCGCGCATGGCGCTCGTCCGATTCGTCGCGGAGCGCGGCGAGCGCCTCGATTCGCGGATGGCCGCAGTCGGCGCGGAGCTGCTCGTCGCGGAGGAGACGCTCGAGGCCTGCATCGCGAACGAGCGCGAGTCCTCCTCCGATCGTCAGAAGAGGCACGAGCAGATCGCCAAGGTGGTGCACGTGCGTCTCGGCGACGGAGACGCCGTCGCGGCGTCGCTCCTGGTGTCGTACGTCGTGGCGGCGGCGCGCTGGTGTCCCAGCTACACGATGCAGGCGAGCGCCGGCTTCGGCACCGTGCGCCTCGGCGTGCGCGGAGCCGTGTGCCAGGCGACCGGCGAGGATTGGCGCGGGATCGCGCTCGTTCTGTCGACGGCCGAGCCCGAGCGTTGGCACGAGCTGCCGACGCTCGCGAGCCTCCGCATCGGCAAACGCCAACCGCGTCCGATGGTGCGAGGCTGGCGCCCTCCGCCCGCCGACACCGACTCGTTGTTCCTCGCGTACGACGAAGGTCGTCCCCGCTCGCCCGCCGCTCCGCCGGACGAGCGTCCCGTGCCGGTGCCGGCCCGTCTGCGCGGCCGTCCCTCCGTCGTGGGCGGCCGCGTCCGCGCGTACGAGACCACCGCGCGCGACGACGACGAGGACACGATGGTCAATCGTCCCGAGCTGCGGGCGCGTCGCGCCGACGTCGCGCCGCTCGCGAAGGCGAAGGTGAGCCTCGAGCAGCCCGAGGATCGGACGGCCGCGCTCGAAGCCGGCAAACGCCTGACCGAGACGGGTGCGCTCGTCGCGCCCGACGTGGCGTTCCAGCCACAGTCGTTCCCGATGGCGCCTGCGGCGTCGGTCGGACGTGCCAAAGGCGGCGGCCTGCTCGCGGGTCTCGGCGATCTCCTCGCAGGCAGCGGCGGCGCGAGCCTCGAAGAAGACTATCTCTCCCGGACACTCTCGGTCGCCGTGCCCACGGCCGGCCCCGCAGGCGGCGCGCGACGTCCCATGGATGCGCCCGCTCCGGCGGACGAGCCCCTGCTCGCGTACGACGCGCTCCGCATGGCGGCGGCCGACTCCGACGAGCGAGGCAGCCTCGTCGCCGTCGAGACGCGCGAGCGTTACGTCGAAGAGATCGTCCGCGTGCGCGGCACGCTCGTGCGTGAGTCCGTGCTCGTCGCGCTCGATCGCGCGGTCGACGGCACGATGTCGCGTGCGACGGAGATCGCGTCTCGCGCGCTGCCTCCGCGCTGCGTCGATCCGGGATCCTCGCAGGGATTCGACTACGCGTATCCCGCGGCGTCGAGAATCGACGTGCCCTCGGACGGGAGCTTCCACTCCGTGCCGCTCGCGGAGCAGGAATCTCCCGCGCAGCTGCGGCACGTGGTCGTCCCACGCGAGTCCACCGACGTCTACCGATTGGTAGAGCTCGACAATCCCATCGACGCGCCGCTCCTCGACGGTCCGGTCGATGTCTATCTGGGCGGCCGCTACGTGGTCACCAGCGATCTGCGCACGGTGCCCGCCGGCGGGCGGATCTCGCTGGGCATCGGGGTCGAGCAGCGCGTGAAGGTCGCGCGCAACAGTCGCTACGCGGAAGAGACCGAGGGGCTGATGCGCGGGACCATCGCGCTCAAGCACGACGTCTCGGTCGAGGTCACGAGCCATCTCGACGAGCCGTGCGACCTCGAGGTGCGCGAGCGCCTCCCGACGACCCTCGAGAACGACGACGAGGTACGCGTCGATCTCGGGAAGGTCGATCCGCCCTGGGAATCGTGGGATCCGAAGCTCGAGGTCGGTCCGCCGCTGCGAGGCGGCTACCGGTGGCGCCTCACCATCCCGAGAGGCGAGAGGCGCACGCTCACCGCGGGCTACGTGGTCCGCACCTCGTCGAAGTACGAGCTGCAAGGCGGCAACCGGCGCGAGCGGTGATGGCGCGCGTGCGCGAGCGTTGCGGGCTGGCATTGGTCTCGCAGTCGAGTGGTTCGGGCGTCTCTCGGCACGAGACGGCACAGGAGCAGGAAATGCGGTCGCTCGCGTCTGAGAGGGTCGCTCAAAACACGTCGCGGTGCCTCGCAGGCGGCGCAGCATCGGCAGCGGCGTCCGCTCCCGCTCGAAATACCACTCGGTATTCCTCGGGTCGCGTCCTTGCGGTCGACGCTGCGGCGCTCTGCGATCCATCCGCTCGATACTCTGAGCGACCCTCTGAAGGACTGGCCTTGCTGGGATTCGCGCTGCTCGTGCTCGGCGCGGGATGCGTCGAGACCGAAGGGCGCGGGGTGGTCACGTCCTGCGAGGGCTCGTTCGCAGCGGAGATCGGCGCAGAGTGCGACTTCGCGGGCTCGTGCACGGCGGGCGGGGTGCGGTGCGGTCCGGTGCGGTCGTGCTCCGACGGCCAGATCATCGAGCAGGTGCCGCGCTGCCCGCCCGACGCGATGCCGCCCGACGCGCCGCCGCCACCGCCCGATGCAGGCCCGGACGCGCCGCCGCCGCCCGATGCGATGCCCGACGCGCCGCCGCCACCGCCCGATGCGATGCCCGACGCGCCGCCGCCACCGCCCGATGCGATGCCCGACGCGCCGCCGCCTCCGCGCGACGCGATGCCCGACGCGCCGCCGCCGCGCGACGCCGGGCCTCCCGATCCCGTCTGGACGACGTGCGACGACTTCGTGGATCTCGGGGGCCACGCGGGCGACCGCTGCGACCCCGACACGTTCATGCCGTGCATGCTGGCCAACGCGTGCTGCAATCGTCGCATCTCGTGCACGCGCGACGGTCGGGCCGTCTACTCCGACTCGTGCCTTCCCGACTGCACCCTTCCCATGTGCGAAGGGTGGGGGCCTCCGCCGCCCGCGTTCACGACCTGCACGAGCGCGTGGGACTGCGAGGACGGCGAAGGCTGCTTCCCGCCCGGTGCGACCTATTGCGGCGACGTGTGCGAGGTGAGCGAGTGCGTCACCGACGCCGATTGCCCGCTCGAGACGGTGTGCGAGACCGATCCCACCGCGTGCGGATGCGGAGTCGCCGTCGAGCGGTGCAGGCCTCCCTGTGCGACGTCCGGCTGTCTCGCAGACGAGGTGTGTCTACCCGATGGACATTGTCGTCCGCTCTCGTGCGAAGGCGAGTGGGACTGTCCCGCGAGCGCGTCTTGCAGGCCGAGTCACCCCGCGGCGGATCGACACGGGTGCTTGCGCCGGTCGTGCTTCTCGGATGCCGATTGTGACTGCGGCAGCTGCATCGACGACCTCTGCTGGGATGGGCCGGGCACGTGCCGATTCCTCGGTGGGTGAGCCGTCGCGCAGCTCGCGCAGCGAGCGAGGACGCGGCGAATTCCGAGTGAGCCCGAGCCCGCGAAAGCGGGCGACGGCGAAGTCGCAACCGCAGCTGAGCGCAGCGAAACGCTGCGAATCTCTGCCACCGGCGCGGAGCGCCGAACGTGAATCTGAAAGATTCACAGGCCCTGAGGTAGTCTCGCGGCTCGTGGCGAGGGACGAGGACGAGCGCAGGGCGATCGAGCTGCCGGTGGTGCGCGTGACCGTGCTCGAGGATCGGGCGCACGTGCGGCGCGAGGGCGCGGCTCGATTGCCGGCGGGACTGTCGCGCCTGCGCCTCGACGGGGTCGCGCCGGTGCTCGCCGACAAGACGCTCGACGTGGGAGTCACGGGCGGCACGCTCGCGGGCGCGCGCGTGCGTCGTCACGCGATCCGGCAGCGCAGCGAGCGGCCCGAGGTGCTCGCGGAGCTCGAGTCGAAGATCGAGCGGCTCGCTCGCGATCAGGCGGAGCGTCAGGACGCGGTCGAGCGGATCTCGACCGAGCAACGCGGCATCGACCGCGTCACGTCCCTGACGCTCGGGGACATCGCGCACGACGTCGCGTGGGGCAAGGAAGAGGCGGCCGTGTGGGGCGCACGGCTCGACGCGGTCGGCGCGCGGCTCGTCGCGTTACGCGAGACGCGATTGGATCTGCAGCGCGAGATCGACGACCTCGGAGAGACCCTCGCGCACCTGCGATCGCAGTGGGCCGCGGCCGATCAGCCGACGTCCGTCGTGACGTGCGCGCTGGAGCTCGAGGTGGTGCTCGAGCAGGAGTCGGAGGCGCAGCTGCGCGTCGAGTACGTCGTGCCCTGCGCAGCGTGGCGCCCGTTCCACACCGCTGAGCTCGTCGAAGGCGCGACGACGCGCGTGCGATGGTCGACCGACGGCTGCGTCTGGCAGCGAACGGGCGAGGACTGGGCAGACGTCGAGATCCTGTTCTCGACCGAGCGTCCGTCGCTCGGGACGGAGCCGCCGCGCCTGGTGAGCGACGTCGTTCGCGCCGTGCGCAAGGGGCCCGTCGTCATCGAGGCGCGCGAGCAGGAGATCACGCAGGCGGGTCTCGGAGCGGGCGCTCCGGGACGTCGTCTCGTGCCGGGGATCGACGACGGCGGAGAGGTGTTGCTGCTCGGGGGTCGTGCGCGCACGACCGTGCCGTCGGACGGCAGACCCTATCGGGTGCCGCTCTCGGAGATGGAATCCGATTGTGAGCTCGAGAGCGTGTGCGTCGCCGATCTCGCCGCGGCGGTCCTCGTCAAGACGACGCAAACGAACACGGCGAGCGCGCCGATTCTCGCCGGGCCGTGTGACCTCGTGCGCGAGAGCGGCCCGATCGGCAGGACCACGACGCAGTTCATCGCACCGGGAGAGCGATTCGCCCTCGGCTGGGGACCCGACGGGGATCTGCGCGTGAGCCGCGATACCGAGCGGCGCGAAGAGGAGCCGGGCGTTCTGACGAGCTGGATCACCACGCACCACACGGTGAAAGTGCAGATCAGCAATCTCGGCCCGAGCGCCAAGGTCGTGCACGTCACCGAGCGTGTCCCCGTGAGCGAGATCGAGGCCGTGAAAGTCCTCTTCGAGCCGAAGAGCACGACCGACGCGAAAGACCCCGACAAAGACGGTTTCGTGCGCTGGACGCTGCGAATCCCGCCCTTCGGTCGTGA
>JADZFZ010000831.1 GCA_020854145.1 Deltaproteobacteria bacterium
CGAGCGTCGGACTCGTGGCAAGCGGCGCACGACATGAGGTCCCGCTGCGCTGCGCGTGCATGGTTGTTGGGCGAGAGCGGATCGACCCAGCCGGGCGGATGCGCGCTCGACGGAGCGACGCCTCCGCCGATGCCGCTGGTGCGATGGCACTCGTCGCAGAAGGGCACTCCATGGCAGCGCGCGCAGGTGCCGCGCTCGAGGCGGGCTTCGGTCGAGTGACGCGCCACGAAGTCGCCTCGGTGCACGAAGTCGCGGTCGACCCCCATGGGCTCGACGAGCTCGAGTGGCATCCCCGGAGACGAGGTGTGGCAACGCGAGCAGAAGGTCGGCTCGTGGCACTGACCGCAGAGATCGGTCTCCGCCCGCGCAGAGCGGCCGTGTCGACGCGCCCAGCCGGGAGGATGGCGGAAGGAGCGTAGATCCTCGAGCTCGTAGGTATGGAGGTCGCGATGGCACTCCGAGCAGCGGAGCGCGCGCATGTCGTCGGCGTGACATCCGCTCGACGTGCAGGCGGCCATGTCCGGCGCACGCGGCTGGAACCCGCGCGCGACCGCGTCCGTGACGCCCCGGCCGTGACAGCGAACGCAGTTGCCGCGCGTGCGCTCGAGGTGCGACGTGTGGTCGAACCAGATGTCCGTCGGAGGACGCGGATAGCCCGCCGCGGCCTGCGGGCGCGTATGGCAGAAGCGGCACTCCTGCTGTCTCCCCTCCGTGTGGCACGATCGGCACTCGGCCTCCGAAGGCAGGAGAGGTGCGTTGCTCGCGCCGAGCGACGGCCCCGTCACCCGAGCGGCGGCCGGCGCCCCGCCGTCCGGGCGGGCGGCGCCTGCATCGGCGGCGGCCGCACGGGCGGCGGCGCTAGCCTCCTCCTCGGTCATGCTGGCTCTGGCGTGGCAGCGCGTGCAAGGGATGCTCTTGGCGAGGTGCGGCCCGTGGCTGAAGCGAATCGAGTCGCGGGGCGGAGGCGGGTTGGCGGAGCACGCGACGAGGGCGAGCGTCAAGGAAGCCGGCAGAGCGATGGGCGCGAGCCTCCTCATGGGCGCCTCGACTCGGCCGGGACCGCGTAGCTGACGCGGATCAGGCCACGAAGCTCGGACTCGGCGACGGCCGTGCGGGCGGCGTCGAAGGTCCCGCCGACTCGGAGGCTGGCCGAGATGGGGACCTCGACGGATAGGCGGGCGAGCGCCGTGTCGCGTTCGCGCTCGTCGTCGATCGCCCCGGCCAGCTCCGCCGTGAAATCGATCGGACGCAGACGCCAGGCTCCCGTGATGGTCAGAAGGGTGTAGCCGAGCGTCCCGTCGTCCCGCCGGCTCAGGCGCGCGAGAAGCTGAGTGCCTCCGGCCGCGTGCGGGGCGTAGCGAGCCACGGCGTCCGCGCGGTATCCGACGTCGGGGTCGTCGTCGATCTGGCCGCCGGGAACGTGATAGACGCGGAGCGCGAGCTCGGTACGGAGAGAGAGGCTCGGAAGGGCTCTCCAGGTCGCGCCGATCGCCCCTTCTTCGTAGAGGCTGGAGGCGAAGACGCTGAGGATCGACCAGGAAGGCAGCAGACGTCGCGGGTCGACATGGGCATAGGCCACGTCGAGCAGGAGCTCGCGCGAGGCCACGATGAGAACGTCGGCGCCGGCCTGCTCGACGCCCACACCCGCCAAGTCCACGGCGACGTTGCCTCGCACGTCGACGAGCGGGTGGGGTGCCCACGTACCGTCGAAGCCGAGCGTGCGGTCTGCGAGGATGCCTTCGGCCCAACGCTGAACGTAGGAGAGCGACAGCGCGAGCTTGCCGGGATCCGCGTACATCGCGCGCGCGCCGGCCGCTCCGGTGGGTCCCTCGAACGCCATCTGCGCGCCGACCGCCGACTCGTGCGATGGCGTCACCGGACGTCCCACCATCAGCTCTGCACCGAAGCCCGACGGGAGTCGGAACGTGAGGCCTCCGCCGTCCACGTGGAGCCCGCCCGGGGGACCCCACGCGACGAAGCGTCGACCGCCCCAGACCGAGAACGGACCGAGACGGCCCTCGGCCCAAGCGACACCGAAGTCGCCGGCGACGGGCGCGGGGTCGTCCGGTAGCCGGATGTCGAGCCCTGCCCACGCGCCGATGTGGACGTCGACGTGGTCGCCCGCGAGGTGCGTCGCATCGAGGCTCAGTCGCGTGTAGAGCGGCAGCTGGTCGACGCGTCGCCAGTACTGCGTGGACGTGCTGGTGGTGGAGCTCTCCACGGTCAGCGAGTAGCGCGACGTCCAGCGCATGACGGTATCGCTCTGCACGCGGACGTCGGGCGGAGCAGGGCCGTCGCGCGTCTGCTGCGCGTGCGCCGCGGACACGGCCGCCATGGCCGAGAGCAACAGTGCGCCGGCGACGCAAGCCGAGACCCTGGCCGGCGTTGCGCTCATGGTGCCTCCGCGCCGGCCACGTCGAGATCACCATCGATGTGCAGCGCACGACCTGACGCGGTGATGCGGAGCCCCTCGGTGGTGCCGACGACCTCACCGCGGTGGCAGAGGACCGCACCGCAGGTCGTCGCGGTCGTGTGCGGCGGGGGCGGCGGGACCGAGTGACACGCGCCGCACC